>JBCCFD010000072.1:0-23882 GCA_039029915.1 Chloroflexota bacterium | reverse complement strand
CATGCCTGCTTCTTCACATGCTTCTCTATCTTGCGCCATAACGCCAGCCGTCATAGCAATAATTGTGGGCTGTTCGTTTGGTGATAATGTGCTTCTGACAAGCTTGGTGGCCTCTAGACCATCCATTTCAGGCATGTGAACGTCCATCAAAATCACATCATAGGTTTGACGCTTAATGGCATCGATGACTTCTATACCGTTGCTGGCAAGATCCGCTTGATACCCCATTCTTTCTAGAGTGCGTAAAGCGACTTTTTGGTTTATTAAATTATCCTCAGCCAGTAATATGCGCAGCGGATGATCAATCCCCATCGAATTATCAAATGATTCTGTCAAAATAGGATGCGTCCGCTTTGTCGATGTTCGATTGCCAAAATATTGCACTAGGGCATCAAAAACCATTGAAGGCTTGATTGGCTTGTGCATATAGTTGGCAAAATTCAATGAACGAGCCTGCTGGCGAATATTATCACCACTAATTGAAGTTAACATAAATAATGGTAGCTTGGTATAAACAGATAACTTCCTAATCTCTTCGGCCAGCATTAGACCGTCCATCTCAGGCATTTGGAAGTCTAGAATAGCTAATCCTATTTCCTTTTGCTGTCGCAATATTTCTAGCGCCTGCATACCATCCTCGGCCAGTATAGGTTCCATGCCCCACTTTTCCGTATAAAGCTCCAAGATGCGTCGATTAGTATCATTATCATCAACAATAAGTACCTTTTTCTGACTAAGTTCCAGAGGGGTTTCTGTTAGATAGATGCGCTCTGGCACTTCACGTTTTTCAGCGCGTATGGTGAAGTAGAAGGTTGAGCCAACTCCCAGTTCGCTTTCCACCCACATTTTGCCTTCCATCATTTCGGCCAGTTGTTTGCTGATCGCTAAACCAAGCCCTGTCCCGCCAAATCTTCGTGTGGTAGAGCTATCAACCTGCGAGAAAGATTGGAATAAATGGCCTATTTTATCTTCAGGAATACCGATACCAGTATCTTGAACTGCAAACTGGAGTGTATAAAGACCTTCATTATCGCGAACGGTCGAGACATCAACACAGACGTTGCCTTCTGAGGTGAATTTGACGGCGTTACCGAGCAAGTTCACCAAAATTTGCCGGACCCGCGTAATGTCCCCTTCGATGCCAAGCGGCACATCTGGGTGAATAAAACTAATGAGTTCTATGTTCTTATCTGATGCTTTAGGCGCGAGCAGGTCCATTGCCTCTTCAACCGTTTGCCTGATGTCAAACGGCTGCATTTCTAATTCGAGCTTACCAGACTCAATTTTAGAAAAGTCTAGTATCTCGTTGATAATCGTTAACAATGAGTCAGCACTGTTGCGAATGGTGCGAGCAAAATTTTCTTGCTCATTAGATAATTCTGTATCTAAAAGCAGGCTTGTCATCCCAATAACGCCGTTCATAGGGGTCCGAATTTCATGGCTCATATTGGCGAGGAATTCACTTTTGGCAACGGTAGCCACCTCAGCCGCTTCTTTGGCTCTTTCTAAGCTTAGGGTGCGATACCGGACCCGTTCCTCAAGGCCATCTAGCGTTTCAGAGAGCCGATTGGTCATAGTGTTGAATTGACGAGCGAGTTTAGCGACTTCGTCTCGACCATCAATATGGGCAGTTGCGTTTAAATCACCGTTTGTGATTAATACGGCCGTTTTGGTTAAGTGCTCGATGGGGCTTGAGATACGGGCGCCAATATAGTTGCCGGCAATGTTGGCAATAAGCAAAATAACCAGCCCAAACAGCAGGCTTTCGCGCTCCTTGATATAAGTTGACTTTAAAGCATCATATTTATCTTGAGATACCATCATCGACCAGTTTGGCATATCAATCTCGCTGGTTGAATCAATCGCATCTAGTGGCTTAGATGAAAAATAGTGAGTGGTAGGAAAGTTATACTCACTTAGCTTTGTTTCATGAAAACCCTGCAGGGCATGTAGAGGTTGGGTGTCATAAGCATCAAATAGAGTTGAGTAACTTTGAGTCGAAATTGCATAGTCTTCGGTTATCAACCAAACTTCGCCCGTTTCACCAAAAGGTTGGTGCAGCACATTGTTGGTGAATTCGAGATAGGGATAAATGCCGTGGATGGCACCAATTGGATGCCCTCCAATCGACAGCACTGGGGTGGATATGACGATAAAAGGCTGGCTATGCAGGCTTGAAAAACTAAGCTCGCTTATGGTTGTGGCCCCATTGGCAACCTCGGAATTCCACCAAGGCTCTTTAGACAGCAGGTAATTATTTTTAATTTCACTACTTGCCACAAGCGCACCATACTCATCCGTCACCATGAAAAATGCTGAATCGTCTGGGTTCGCTAAGATGTTGTTAAAGGTTTGTTGTATTTGGAGCACGAATCGATCGTCCAAAAGAGATACTTTATTACTTGACAATACCCACTGCTGTTCAAGCTGGACTAACTGTGATGCAATGGCGTCTTCGTCGCCGCGATAGCGGGCATTTTGACCAATAATGCTCGACCGTACGCTGATATCTTTGGCCGCTAATTTTAATAAATTGATTTCCGTTTGGATAAATCTGTGGGTTTGGCGCGCTTCCGTTTCAGAAATAATCAGAAATTTGTCTTCTAAATTGGTGAGAAGATTATTTCTTCCCTCTGTAGTCGTGATGATCGTCATCGTAAAGACTGCGCTAAAAACCATAAAGAGGAGGGCCCCAATGATTTTTGACTTGATCAGTAAATTTTTATAGCTAATAAAGTAGGTGAGCAAAAGGAATAAGGGAATAATGGAGACGAAGATATAGCTATAATTGCGCGCGATTTGAATGTCGAAATCTGTATTTGGGGATAAAACGGCCGTAATAATTAGTGCAAAAGATGCTAAGACGCTTGCTGAAAACAAGAAATTAGACCATTTGCCTGCAACCCCCAGGGCGACACAAAACCAAAGCCCAGTCAAATAAGTGATAGCTAAATAGGTACCAATATTCCCTAATTGGTAAGACAGTAAAGGAATAACAAAAAGGATTGAAAGGGATGCAATAAAAAACCCAACACGTTTTAGCTTTCGACGCACAAAGAAAAACCAACTCACACACCCTAAAGCAGGGATAAGGTTAAGAATAATACCGAAAACGACCGGACGGGTCGGTGAAATTGTTAGATAAACATATCCAAAAATCGATGCTGAAAGTAGAAATGGAACAGTGGCTATCAGCATTAACCAAGCGACTTGTTTTGAATACTTCTTATTTTTTCTCAAATTCATTTGCAATGAATACCTTTGGGTGACTCCCTAAAAAATCACTGACGGAAATGGAAGAAAAAGTAAAAGAAACGACAAAACTCTTCCATTGGCTGTGGGAACGAAATATGATGATCAAAACCGATTTAGAACAGCTTCGTTTCGTTCACCTAATACAGCGGGTGGCTATGTTCAATATTAAAAATAAATTTGGTTATTGAAATGGTCTTTTTGTCATTCCCTGACGTGGGTAATGGGGCAGAAAAACGGGGCTTTGTGTCTGAGCGTTACTGATATTTTACATGTCAGTGACGCTCAGACAACGTATCATTCTTATTTCAAATAATTATCAAACCAGCGCAACATGTGCTCCAAACGCTGAATTCTACGATCGGTACGGCCGTTTCGGCTTAGGCCATGGGATTCTTCAGGGAACAAAATCATTTCAGAGGGGACTTCCATCCGTTGCAGTGCCGCAAAAACCTGCTCGCCTTGTTCTCGATCGCAGCGGTAATCTCGCTCGCTGTGAACAACCATTGTAGGGGTTTTGGCATTACCTATCAGTGAAATGGGAGATTGGCGCCAATAACTTTCTAAATCGTGCCAAGGCTGGGTGGGAATTCCCGTTAAGCCTTCCACATTCCAAGTCATGTCGCTCGAGCCATAAAAGCTAATCAGATTGCTGACCAACCGCTGCGCCACGGCCGCTTTAAAACGATCTGTCTTGCCAATGATGAGGGTCGTCATATAGCCACCATAGCTTCCGCCAGTGACGCCCATACGGTCCTTATCAATAAACGGCCGTTGGGCCACATAGTCGGTCCACGTCATGACGTCATCATAATCAACCGTCCCCCACTGATTTGAGATGGCTGTTGCATGTGCTTGCCCGTACCCTTGGCTGCCGCGCGGGTTGGTGCAATAGACCACATATCCGTTGGCAGCGAAGTAGTGAAATTCATGCATAAAGGAACGGCCGTATTGGGCAAACGGGCCGCCATGGATTTCCAAAATGCTGGGGTACGTTTTTGATGGATCAAAATCGGGAGGGGTTAATATCCAGCCTTGGAGTTTTGTCTGAGCGGGCGTATCAATCCAAACTTCTTCAAACTGTCCAAAGGCAATTTCCTCTAAAAGCGCATCGTTGTAGTTTGTGAAGATTTCAACGTTTTTGTCTGCTAAAGACATGGTGGCTAAATTTGCTGGGGCTTCGATGGTGCCCCATTGAAACGCTATTTGCGTTTGGTCATTGCTCATTGTGAAGCCATCAATGATGCCGCCATCTCCAACGAGACGCTCAATACCTGAGCCGTCGTTATTAACAGCCACAATGGGTTGATCCCCTTTATCGCTGGCAATGACATAGATCTTTTGCCCGTCTAATGACCAAACGGGGCGTGGAAAAGGGGTGCCGCTTCCGGTGTCCCCTAATGTTGAGGGGGAAATTGTGAGATCATACGCCTTGGTGAGATTTTGAGCGTCGCCACCATCAGCTGACATCACATAGAGATTGCTGTTTTGAGAAAAGTGGCCGACGTCCTCTGTACCGAGAAAGGCAATTTTCGTGCCATCTGGAGAATAGGCTGGGCTCCCTTTACGGCCGTTATTTGATGCCAACCTTACCATGTCGCCCCCTTCAGCTGGGATACGATAAAAGCTATCCTCTTTCGGGTTTAATATCCAGTTTGGATGGCGGTTGGATGTAAACAAAATTTGTGTCCCGTCAGGCGACCACGTGAGGTCAGACTCATGAGATTCACCGTCGGTAAGCTGCTTTGATTCTCCAGTCGCTACATCAATGATCCAAATGTGCCACATCTCTTTTGGCAGATACCCAGCCCCATCAAATTTATAGCCAAGGCTCGTAATGTGACGGGCAACAACGCCCAGTTTTTTCTTCTTTTCGTCTTCTTGGCGCTCAAGCGCGTCTTCATCTATTTTGCGGAACTGAGCTAACAGCTTCGTGCCGTCAGGTGACCAACTGTACTCTGCAAAACTGCCTTTTAGATCCGTTAACGGCCGTGCTTCGCCCCCGGTAAAAGGCAAAATATAAATCTGCATTTGCTGTTCGTTTTTACGGTTTGACAAAAACGCGATGGCTTGTCCGTCAGGTGACCAGCGAGGTGAAGTATCCGTGTAGTCGCCAAAAGTAAACTGTTGCTTTTGGCCATTTTCTAGATTAGCTAACCAAAGATCACTGTGCTTTTTTTCACTGGTTTTGTCAACTCGGATAACGGAAAAAATAGTGTGTTTTCCATCAGGTGAAATCTGGGGATCAGATACGAGTTTTAAGTCATAAAGATCGGCTGCGGTTAACGGCCGTTTTGCGTCAGACATATTGCCTCCGAATAAATTTTTTCGATATGGAACTATTTCTTTTGAAAAGGCGTTCTGGAAAGTATGAACCATATCATAAAAAGGGGCAACCGCATGAATAAAAATCAAAAACGCTGGATATTCTTATTTTTTCTTATGTCAATCGCGCTCATTGGCTTCCTTCAAGTGCCAAGGCTAATGGCGTATCAAACACAACCTGATGAACGATACATTGGAGAAAAGACATTTATTCGTCGAAATGGGGTGTGGATCGACTCAGAGTATCAACCTGCCGTCCATCCAATTTATCAGGTGGGGCTTCAATCTGATGCCTACAGTCAGTTTTTGAAAGTGTATCCGTATATTCACCGGCAGCGGTTTACTTCATTAAGTGCACCTTACTTAATTGTGTTAGACGGTTGGGCGATTGAAGTTGTGGATGGTCTTGAATCGGGCCCCCTTGTCGCTTCAGAAAAGCGAACGCCGCCGTTCATCGTGCAGGTTGAACCTCGTGAGCCAATTATTAGGTCCTACACAGTCTCAACGACAGATCCCGTGCTTTTGGCCACAATGCCGGCCAAAAGCTGTATTTATGTCAACTTCCATATGAGTTGGGGAGAGCTGATAGGGGTATCCGTGGTGGGCATCCTATTGGGGATTGGCATTTGGCAGAATCGAAAAGAAGCCGTGGCGCGCACCAGACCATATTTGGCTGAGGAAGAATGATACTTACATGTCGGCCACGGGTAACTTGAAGCTGAATGTACTGCCTTCACCAATGATGCTTTCAACGCCAACCTCACCGTCAAGCTTATTCATAATGCGCTGGACGATGGACAAGCCTAACCCTTGTCCCGTGACGCGAATTGAGCTCAATCGGGTAAACGGAGCAAACAGCCGCGACTGTTCTTCAAGTGTTAAGCCTTGGCCATTATCGTGTACCCAGAAGCGAACGATTTGACCATTCGATTCAAGCGTGGCCCCAAGCTCTATAACGGGCGGTCGACCACCATACTTGATGGCATTGCTTATATAATTTTCCCAGATTTCTTCAATCCACGCCGCGTGACCTAGCGCAATGGGCCAAATATCCGGCCGAATCACTTTAGCGTCATATTCATCAAGCATGTGCGACACGCGCATGAGGGCGGCGTCAACGATATCTTCCATGTTGATGGGCACTTTTTCTACTTCAACTTTGCGAATACTAGACAAGAGCAGTAGCTCATGAATGATGGTGCTCATCTTTTGTGCGCTTGTCATAATCATTTCAAGGGCACCTTTGCGATCTTTTTCTGGAATATCTTTGTGTTCAGCTTGGCGAAGCACATCTGTGAATCCCACAATGAGAGAAAGCGGGTTTTGTAAGTCATGGGCAACGGAATGATCGAAAGCGTCTAGCTCTTCATTTTGATCCTGTAAATCTTGCATTTGGGTTTGCAGAGCTTCTACAAGACGGGCGTTTTCAATCGCAATGGCGGCAGAGGCGGCAATTGTTTCCGCGACGGTTTGATCATTTTCGGTAAAGGATCCCCCATTTTTGTTGACAATTTCTAAAACCCCAATGGTACCCTCGCGCATGTTGAGAGGAACGGCAATGATGGATTGGGTTTTGAAACCGCTGTGATTGTCAACGCCGGGGTAAAAGCGGAGATCTTCGTTTGTATCGAGTACGACAGCACTTTTACCGTACATGCCTACCCAACCTGCCAGACCTTGCCCTTGCTGGACGCGCTCGCCGATCAAAGATTTGACATGGTCTGGGTAATGTGCCGCTTGGCAAACAAGCCAACCGGGTTTTTGGTCATCCCAAAGCCATACGGAACTACCTTCTGCACCAATGATCTTATTGGTGACCTGCAGAATACGTTCGAGTACAATTTTAGAATCTAACGTCTCTATCAGTGCTTGACTTGCTTTGTTGAGCAGTTTGAGGGTTTGGTTTTGATTTTCAAGCTGTTCAATTTGAGGCTGTGCTAAAACGGCCGTTAATTGAACGAGATAATTTTGCTTTTGAATATGCTCAAAATGAACCTCATATGGTTTGCGAGAGGTCTCTGTTAAGCGCCAAATCTTGTACGTGGCCGAATCACCAGGATTAGGAATATCGTGAGGCAATGCTTTTTCACAGTCTGAAAGCTCTGGCAAAATAGTGGCGAGAGAATGGCCCGTCCAATTTGCTTGGGGGAGATCTAGGAACGCATCCAGTTGGGTTGAATGATAATTGATAATCAACCGATGATTGGTAATAAAGTGGATTGATTGAGTCAATCGCTCTCTACTTTGGGTAACCAATTGAGTTGGTGATTTTTCGAGCATAAAATTTAAACCTATACAAACTGAATCTATAATTTTGTACGTTGCTACCTATCAAGCTCATTATAGACAATTAAACAAACGGGTAATCTAACAGCAGCCGGTAAATCGCTGAAAGATTTACCAAAAAGAATTCAATTGAGATTTCCCATTGACTGAGTGTTACGAAGTTTGCAGCCGTTGTGTTATTCATAGCCGGAACTTCGGTTCACCTAAAGGAATGGAATGCGTTTACCGCAATCTATTCCAAACGTTTTTTTTGCTGATCTACAGCCAAGTCGAAATATCTAAGTCCCATATTCGAATGATTTTGTCTTTTTCACCGAGCGTCGCCAAGGTAAGCTGCGATGGATGGAAGGCCATCCCAGAAAAAGCGAACGATGAGTGCTTCTCTGGCAGAATCGCCAACACATCTTGGGTGGCGGCGTTCCACAGTCGAACCGTGCCGTCTGCAGACTTTGAAGCCAGTAGGCGGCCATCATATGAGTAGGAGACGGCCGTAACTGGCTTTTCATGCTCAGACAACACCGTTTGGTCGCCACCTTGTTCTAATGACCAAAGACGAATTGTGCCATCGTGGGCACCCGACGCTAATGTTTTTCCATCGGGCGACGTCGCTAATGAGAGCACTTCCCCTCGGTGTCCGGTTAAGGTTCGCCTGGCTTCACCGGTTTCAATATCCCATAGTTTGATTCGCGCATCGCCTGCGCCTGAGATCACCATTGAGCCATCAACACTTGTAGTGACGCTGCCAACTCGGCCGGTATGCCCTTTGAGCACCCGATATTCAGAATCTGTTGCTAGTTCCCATACGCGCACTGTCTCGTCATAGGCACCTGAGATAGCAAAACGGCCGTTTGGGGTAACAGCAACAGAGTAAATATAATCGCTGTGACCACGGAACGTTCGCGATCTCGTCTCGCCGGTTAAATCCCAAACTTTTAACCCGCTTTTTGAAGCAGAAACGGCGTAGCGGTCATCTGGCGTAATAGCCACCGTAAAAACTGAGCCACTGTAGCCATAAAGTTCTTGAATCTGCTTTCCGTTTTCCACATCCCAAAGCCGAACCGTTTGGTCATAGGATGCAGACGCCAAGGAACGGCCGTTTGGCGACCAAGCAACACGAGTAATGGCTCGATTGTTGGCCTTAAGTGTGTGTCTCAGTGAGAACCCTTCAGGAATTGAAGCTGAATCCATGGATAACTTATTCTGCAAATAAAACACAAAAGAGATTTAGTCGCTTTAAAATAGTTTACTCTTTTGCTGAATACGCCATTTCATTAAAAACCAATACATGTTGCTTCAGTATGGCGCATGATGTGAACGAAAAACTTCTTAAGTGATTTTCAACAAATAACTTGAATTCCTAAGCACAAAATGAAAATCAGCTACAGGAGAACAAAAACTTATGCGAAGTTGTTTTATTTCAAGATACATTTTGTTCTCCACTTATGTAAATATCACAAAATATCTTGAAATAAAACTGGGTAGAAAAGTGAAATTTACTCGGTGAAAATCAAATTTGAGTCGATTCTTTTTCAAGATACTTCTTGATTTTCATATAATACGGTGAAACTAATTTCATTCACCGAAATTCTTGAAACAAATAGCTTTTTATCAGCTGGTTGTTTGAGCTTTATTCATCAAATGAGAGTTGATAAAAATTAGACTAACCGCATTGTCTGGAAACGAATCAATAAAGAAACTATCCCCCCAAAGATTGAGGCAAATAAATTGACGAGGTCGTTGGTCATCCATAACCAGCCCCGGATATGTTGATTTGGGATTCCTTGAGGGTTGACCTTTTTCTCCGTTTCCTTTTTTCTTTCATCACTATAATACACGGCTTGAACCGTTGCGCCCAAAAGACTATCGAAGAGTGAACCGGCTAAGCCACCAAATCCACCCATGAGGAGAACCTGCCAGATGGTTGCGCTTGTTGTTAAGCCAGCGATAAGGCCAACGGCGAGACCGCCTAAGAGTGAAACGGCCGTTCCAAAGAGTGAAATACCACCAGAGGTTCCAACTGGAACCGGCTTGCCCGTGGTGATAAGCCGAGGTGGCTGCTTGCTTAATGTGCCTAATTCAGTGGCCCAAGTGTCTGCCGTTACTGTGGCCATGGCTCCAACAAACAAGGCTAACCAAATCGGTGATTCAAAGAAGAAGGAAAAGATGGCCAGAACCGTCGCTAAGCCACCGTTAGCAATGACCTGACCGAGATCGCGCTGGTGACCTTTTTCAAATTTTTCGGCCACAATCTTTTTTTCATTCTCTTTAAAATGGGAAAGAACTGTCGAGCTAACAAAAAAGAAGCCCAATATAATGCCCCATGCCCAGCCGCCAAAACCAAAGATTGCTGTTCCAGAAATAAGAGCACCGATGGCACCCGAATTTGTTAGCGATCGCCGCCAGCGGGCAATACCAGCAATAAGTGCTGATAATACGAAAGCGAGACCAAGTTGAGAAATAAGAGACATGCGGTGATATTTGCTCCTAAAGTAAGACACAAAGCATAAAAAAAGGAATCTTATTCGTCAAGCACTTGGGTGAATCGAGAAAATAAAGTGGCGCTTCCTTATGATATTCGAGGGAAAAAGTTCCGTTTGCAGAGCAAAACAATATCGTAAAAATTTGTGTCAATTTTTATTCCAAATTGCCAAGAAACGAACCTTTACAGAAAAGCATTGGTTTTGTACAATTCCACTCGTAATTGTTTGACGATTTGTGCAATTTGCACAAACATTTCGCCTCAAAATATTGCACCCTAACAAAAATTAACCCCTTCTATTACCAAATCACAAAAACTTTGGAGACTCCATGAGTGAGAATTTGAATCCGTTTTCGATAGCGCAGGCTCAATTAGATGAAGCCGCTGGTGTTTTACAACTTGATCCTCAAATGCATGCCTTCTTGAGGGAACCAATGCGCGAGTTTCACTTTACCATTCCCATTAAGATGGATGATGGTCAAACAAAAACATTTCGCGGTTATCGTGTTCAATACAATGATGCCCGAGGTCCAGCAAAAGGGGGGATTCGTTTTCACCCTGATGAGACGATTGATACAGTGCGCGCGCTGGCTGCGTGGATGACCTGGAAAACGGCCGTTGCTGATATTCCGCTTGGCGGTGGGAAAGGTGGGGTTATTTGCAACCCCAGAGAGCTATCACAGGCAGAGCTCGAGCGTTTAAGTCGAGGTTACATGCGCAACATTACTCGCTATGTTGGTTTAACTCAAGATGTCCCGGCACCTGATGTCAACACTAATCCTCAGGTGATGGCTTGGATGCTTGATGAGTATGAAACCATAATGGGGCATCGAGAACCCGGCGTGATTACCGGGAAGCCGCTGACCTTAGGTGGGTCAGCAGGTCGTACTCCAGCGACGGCAATGGGTGGGCTTTTTGCCATTCGTGAAGCCGCCAGTAACCTTAACCTGCCGCTTGAAAATGCGACCTGTGCAGTTCAAGGATATGGCAACGTTGGGTCGTTTGCGCATAAATTAGGCAGCACGCAATTTGATTTAAAGGTCGTGGCGGTAAGCGATGAGTTTGGCGCTATCTATAATGAAAATGGATTAGACCCCAAAGCGGTAGCTAAACATTTACGCCGAAATGGCAAATTAATGGATTGCCCAGATAGCGAAAATATGACAAACGGTGAGCTTCTAGAATTAGAAGTTGATATTTTGATTCCGGCCGCGATCGAAAATCAGTTGACCCTGCAGAATGCGGATCGTATTAAAGCCAAAATTGTCGCTGAACTAGCCAATGGCCCCACGACCCCTGATGCTGACAACATCTTAAACGATAAAGGGGTTTACATCATTCCTGACTTTCTATGCAACGCGGGTGGTGTTATCGTCTCTTATTTTGAGATGGTTCAGAATAGTTACCAATTTTATTGGGATGAATCCATGGTTCACGAGAGATTAGATAAGAAAATCACCACAGCCTTTAATGCAGTACACCGTATGTCGCAGAAGCAAGCGGTGGATACAAGGGTGGCCGCGTATTTAGTGGCCGTCGATCGGGTGGCGGAAGCTGTTCGCCTGAGAGGCTGGGTGTAAAATATGAACGACTGTTCGATATTTTGAATTTTCCCTTGCTTGAATCGAACATTCGTGCTATAATGCTTGTTGTTGATGGCATAATCAAAAGTTTTTAACGTCTGTGCTTTGTGATACGATTCCTACTGTTCACAGCCGTAATGTTTCGCAAAATGTGCCATCTGAATAAAACCATAGGAGGCTTTTATGTATCAAAAAATAGTTATCGTTGGGAATTTGGGACGGGACCCTGAAATGCGCTATATGTCTGACGGAACGGCCGTTACCAACTTCAGTATCGCCACAAATCGTCGCTGGACCGATCGCTCATCTGGACAACCGACTGATGAAACAACTTGGTTCCGCGTTAGCGTTTGGGGTAAACAGGCTGAAACGACAAACCAATACCTCAACAAAGGCTCAAAAGTGCTAGTTGAAGGGCGACTTCGCCCAGATGAAAACGGGGGTCCGCGCACGTATACGGGGCAAGATGGTATCGTCCGAGCTTCATTTGAAATCACAGCTGAAGCGGTTCGCTTCTTAAGCGGTCGGGATGATGGTCCAGGTTATGTTCCTGCAGGTGGGGATGTTGGCTATCAAGGTGGCGGTTCACCAGCCCAAGAAGAGGATGATATTCCATTCTAGTCAATCAAATCGACTCTGTTACCAAGCAGTGATAGGCAACAGAAACAATGGCTGAACTTTAAGACCTACGCAGACGCGTAGGTCTTTTTTGTGTATACGCATTGAACATCGAAATCGTGTATCATATGCAAACCGCGAATCGTAAATGGAATGGCAGAATCAATCTTTTTGCAGCATCTTTTTTCCGTTCACACAGGAGTTTGTTTTTGAAATCAATTTCAATTGCTATGCCAGCCTACAACGAGGCTGAAAATATCTCAGAAATGGTTCAAGATGTGGTTAATGTTGTTCAAGCGTTAACGACTGATTTTGAAATTATTGTGGTTGATGACGGTAGCCAAGATAACACTGCCTCAGTTGTGCAAGCGCTTCAGAAGACCATCCCGCAGCTGAGGCTTGTACAGCATGAGGTGAATCGAGGGTACGGCACGGCCGTTTTCAACGGCCTGAAAAGCGCCACAAAAGAAACCATCTTTTTCACTGACTCTGACAGGCAATTTGATTTGACCGAGCTTGAGAAGCTGATTGCCCAACTAAACACGGCCGAGTTAGTGGTGGGTTACCGCGCACCACGACGTGATCCGCTGATGCGACGTTTAAACGGCAAAGGATGGAGCCTGCTGGTGACCCTGCTTTTTGGTTACACGGCCCGTGATATTGATTGTGCCTTTAAGCTAATGCATTGGGACGTTGTGGAGTATCTGCGAGATGAGGTGACCTCGGGAGGGGCCACCTTTAGCGCTGAATTTTTAGTCCGCGCCAAGCGAGCCGGTTTCAAGATTGAAGAGGTGCCTATTCTTGGGCATCGTCCCCGCGTTGCTGGAAGCCCAACAGGGGCTAAGCTATCGGTTATTTTGCGTGCCTTTCGTGAGCTTGTCCAATTTCGTCTGGTGTTGAATCAAGAACCTCCTGCCCGAAAAACGGCCGTTTCTGACGCCACGGCTCAGTAATAGTTCACTTTCCCACTTAATTTCATGTAAACTTAGTAAATCACAAGCAGAAATAAATTTCCCAAGCTCTGAATGTGATGTACTTTCAGGATAAATTTTAGGTCATAATCCTTGACCTGCTTTGGAATAGATTGTATGAGCGAAAAAATATCAAACTTTATACGAACCATCATCGATAATGACAACGAATCAGGCAAATTTGAAGGGCGTGTTCATACCCGCTTTCCCCCCGAGCCAAATGGGCATCTTCATATTGGTCACGCTAAATCGATCTGCTTAAACTTTTCTCTAGCACAAGATTACGATGGCAAAACCAACCTGCGGTTTGATGACACAAATCCTGCTAAAGAGAAGCAAGAGTATATTGACGCCATCATTGGCGACGTGCAGTGGCTTGGCTATCAGTGGGATGGCGATATTTTGTATGCCTCTGATTACTTCCAGCAGCTTTATGATTGGGCTGTTCAGCTTATCAAAGATAGTAAAGCGTATATTGACGATTTATCCCAAGAGGAAATTCGAGAGTATCGCGGTACGCTGACCGAGCCGGGTAAAAATAGCCCCTATCGCGATCGATCCGTTGAGGAAAACTTAGACCTTTTCGAACGGATGAAAAATGGGGAGTTTAAGGATGGCGAGCGCGTGCTTCGGGCCAAAATCGACATGTCATCCCCGATTATTAATCTGCGTGATCCAGTCATGTACCGCATTTTACACACAGAACATCCTCGTACGGGTGATGATTGGTGCATTTATCCCATGTATGATTGGGCACACGGACAGTCTGACTCTATCGAGGGTATTACTCATTCAATCTGTACGCTAGAGTATGTGAACCACCGCCCTCTATATGATTGGTTCGTTCAAGAACTTGGCATATATGAACCACAGCAAATAGAGTTCGCCCGGCTGAATCTTACTCATACCATCATGAGTAAGCGGAAGCTACTTCGTCTGGTCAACGAAAAACATGTTAGTGGATGGGATGATCCGCGCATGCCTACGATAAGCGGCTTGCGTCGTCGAGGGTTTACACCCGCTTCGATCCGCAACTTCTGTGAAATGATCGGCGTGGCCAAGGCGAATAGCACGGTTGATTATGGCATGCTTGAGCACGCTATTCGAGATGATTTAAACCGTAATGCGCCAAGAGCGATGGCCGTTATACGGCCGTTAAAAGTCACCATTACAAACTACCCCGAAAACATGGTAGAAGAGTTTGAAGTGCCGACCCATCCTCAAGATAAAGAGAATAACGAAACGCGAGTCGTGCCATTTTCCCGTGAGGTCTATGTGGAGCAAGAGGACTTTATGGAGGATGCCCCTCGCAAATTTTTCCGCTTAGCACCTGGACGTGAAGTTCGTTTATTTGGCGCTTACTACGTGACCTGTAACGAAGCGGTTAAAGATGAAGATGGCCATGTGGTTGAACTAAAATGTACGTATGATCCAGAATCTAGAGGGGGTCGATCACCAGACGGCCGTAAAGTTAAGGGCACGATTCACTGGGTTTCAGCCGAATACGCAGTTGATGCTGAATTGCGTCTGTACAATCCGTTATTTAACGTCGAAAATCCTGAAGAAGGTGGTGATTTTACGGAGCATTTGAATCCTGATTCTCTGGAAATCATTACGGCTAAAGTTGAGCCTAATCTGGCGGAAATCAAGGCTGGTGAAGCGTTTCAATTTATGCGTCAGGGATATTTCGTCGCTGACAGTGAAGACCACACGCCTGAAAAACCAGTGTTTAACCGTACTGTGACCCTGCGAGACTCTTGGGCGAAGAGTAAAAAGTAGAAAATTTTAAGTGATAAGTAAAAAGTAAGAACATCCTTTTTGCTTGTCACTGGTATTTTCGTCTCATCCCCCCTCAACTATTCAACCAAAAATCACGAAATCCATGACGTCATTCGCAAGTTTCTTCATCTAAAGTGGGATGTTCCTACGGGGTATGGATTGATTCAAAAAGGGTAAGCAGCTGAAAAGCGGTGGTATCCCAGCTGAAGCCATTGGTATTGACAATGCCTTTGTTAATCAAGGTTTGGCGGTATTCATCGTCTGCGCAAATGGTTTGGATACCTTGGGCAATGGCTTGGGTATTGAGAGGATCGACAAAGTGAGCTGCATTTCCTGCGACCTCTGGCAAGCTGCTGCTGTTTGAGCACAAAACGGCCGTTTCACAAACTTGTGCCTCCAGGACAGGGAACCCAAAGCCTTCGTACAATGACGGGAAAAGCAGGGCTGTTGCAGCGGAAAGTAAGGCAGCCTTTTCATCATCGCTGACATAGCCAGTCAAGATGATTTTATTTTTTTGTGCGGATGGTAAACGTTTGATTTTGTCTAAAATGGATTCCGATAGCCACCCTGCTTGCCCTGCTAGGATAAGCTGATGCGAAACCCCACTGGCCAGATAAGCATCAACAAGCCGTTCAAGATTTTTTCGAGGCTGTAACGTTCCAAGATAAAGTAAAAAAGGGTCATTGATCTTAAACTTATCTAAAACGGCACGTCGGCTATTCTCATCTTTCACACGGCTAAGATGAGGATCAAAACTGGGATAAATCACCTTTATTTTGTTTGAGGGTAAACCATAGAAGGTTTCGATGTCATTTTGAGTGGCGATTGAATCTGTTACCACAATTTGACTGCGACGGCAGTTGTGACGAGTGCTCCATGTTAAATAAGAAAGTTGGGATTTGGTGTGGGCTTTAGGAAAGTGGTGGTATCCCAGATCGTGAACCGTCGCGACAGCGGGGCCTTTAAATGTGTACGGAATGACATGTGCCGGTGTGAAAAATATTGAGGGACGTCTTCTGAAAAGCTCAAACCCTAAGCGCGCATGTGTCCAAAGCCGGGGAAAAGATAAAACCAACTGCTCTACGCGATGGTCTGGCAAGGCATCGAAAAAGGGGTCTGACGGCGGTGGCTGGTTAAAATAGAGCCGAATTTGATGCCCTTTTTCAAGGGCGATAGGTATCAGGGCATTAATTAGAAAATAAGCGTATGCCTCGGTGCCCGTACGCTTCCGAGTAACGGCACGACTTGCGTCAATGCCAATAATCATTATTCACACCCCGTGCCTAGCGTAATAAAATCTTCAGCCACCCAGCCCTCATCTCCTAAAAGTGAGCGAACTTTACGCCAGCGGAAACCATTGAACTCAACCGGTTCTTCGGCGACAATCACTGTGATGATGGAAGATTCCGCTAAAATATCGACTTCGCCGCCCCCCGGATTGTCGCGCAGAGTAAGCCCATTATCAAACGTTCCTTCAACAACCGCCCGACATATGAGAGGCGTTGGAGATAAAGTTGGCCCTGGTGTGGACGTTTCCGTGGGTAGCGGTGGTAGCGTAATAAGTTCTGGTGTTTCTTCTGCTTGGGCGGGGGCGCTTGATGCGGCTGGATCGGTCTCGTCAACAACGACCGTTTCTGCATCTTCAGCTAACAGCAATTGCTGATCATAAATCATCAGCCCAATTGCACCTAAAAAAAGTAATGTAGAGATGAGCAACGTTAAACTTGCCTGCCTTAACAGAGATTCACGCTCAAGCGTGTAATATCTTGCCCCACCGCGCCGAATACCGCGATAGGTGAAAAAGGCTGTGCCCACGCCCGCAACTGCGAGAAGTAAGGGCAGAACAAGTCCGATCATGATTGGATTTTCTCTTCTTCCAAAAGATGATGTCAATCTTTGAGCTGGATAGACACAAAACGGTCATGATTGGCATAATCTTTGTGTACAGTAATGACGGCGTTTGTGAAGCACGTCTGGCTTAGCTCAGAAACGGCTGTTCCCTGTTGCCAACCAATCTCCAAAAAAATAGCCCCATTTGGGTTTAGACGCCTTTGGGCTTGTTGAAGGAGTTTTTGTATCAACGTTAGCCCATCACGCCCCCCGATGAGGGCTAATGCCGGTTCGTGCAATTTTACCCCATCGTCTAACTGTGTCCACTCCTCGTCCGTCACATAGGGGAGGTTTGCCACAATGACATCGACTTTTTCCTCGAAATTTTCTAACAAACTACCGTGTAAGAAATCAATACGCTCGGGCGATAAACGATTAGCGTTGCGCTTGGCGACGGTGAGGGCTTGAGGTGAAATATCAACGGCCGTTATCTCACACAGCTCACATTTTCGAGCAATCGCAATAGGAATACAGCCGCTGCCTGTGCCCACATCGACCAGACGGTATCTTTGATGCTGTTTGATCCATTGCAAAATCAATTCAACGAGTTCCTCGGTTTCTGGACGCGGAATTAAAACATCTGGGGTTACGGTGAGATCAAAATCAAAAAAAGCGGCCGTGCCTAAAATGTAGGGGATGGGTTCCTGCTTTTCCGCCCGGGCAAGATTAGCTTTGTAATCCTCAAGCTGGGTTGGTGTTAGATGTTGATTGTGGTGAGTGAGGAGGTAGGCATGGGAAACATTGAGGACATTCTCTAGAAGAAGCCGAGCATCAAGATCAGGTGTCGGTGAACGGTGGAGGTGAATACGGCCGTATTCCCAAGCATCTTCAATCTTCATAAGTCAACCACTGTATCCCGAAAACAAAAAAACCGCCAAGTTAGGGGTATCCTAAAATGACGGTCCTCGTTTTGGGGATTGTGTTTGGTGTTCAGTAAATAGAAATTAGTAGTCAGTTAAACTCCTAATAACCAGTAACCAATTACCAATTCACTTATGCTGCTTCAGCAACAGGAATCAAGCCCCGCTCTTCCAATTGTTGAATGATGTAAGCGGCACTTTCTTCAACAGTTTGTTGGTCAGTGCGTACTTCAATATCAGGGTTTTCTGGCGCTTCAAAAGGATCAGAGATGCCAGTAAAGTTAGGAATTTCTCCCGCAATTGCTTTTTTATAAAGCCCCTTCACATCACGGTCAATCACGACCTCTAGCGGTGCATTCACAAATACTTCCAAAAAGTTGGTTGTATTGGCGCGGACGTGATCACGAACGGATTGGTATGGAGAAATGAACGAGCATACACAGCCGACGCCGTTGCGAGACAGCAGCTTGGCCACAAACGTGATGCGTTCAATGTTGGTTTTGCGGTCCTCAGCTGAAAACCCGAGATCTTTGGTCAAGCTCTCGCGAACCACGTCGCCATCCAAACGTTCTAATCGAAGATTGCGGCTTTCCAATTGACGGAAAAGCTCAAGTGCAATCGTCGTTTTACCGGCCCCTGATAGACCAGTCATCCAAAGTACAAATCCTTGTTGTTCACTCATTATTCAATAAACCTCAACTATCTTTAGGATTTACGCAACAAACGGTTGCTGAGCCTCCAAATTGATTTTCTTAACCAATCAACAAGCTCAGCATACGTAACTCCTCATCTTTTCTAAAAATTAAGTATGAACCCTTTTTCAGCCAAAAATGACACAATCTTTTGGGCATTTTCTTCAGCAGAATTAGCAACTGTGTCCAATTGGATTTCGGGATTTTGCGGGGCTTCATAAGGGGCATCGATGCCAGTAAAGTTTTGGATTTCCCCTTTGCGAGCTTGCGCATAAAGACCTTTTGTGTCGCGACTTTCGCAAACTTCGAGCGGTGTATCGACAAAAATTTCGATGTAATGCTCATTGCTCATCGTACCGCGTACATCATTTCGCGTTGCGCGATAAGGGCTCACAGCAGCACAAACTGCGACACCACCGTGGCGTACGATTTCAGAAGCGACATACCCCATACGGCGAACATGGTCATCTCGATCTTCTTTCGAGTAGCCTAAGCCTTCTGAGAAGTGGGTACGAACGACATCCCCATCAAGTAAGGTGACTTGACGGCCGTGTTCTTGAAGCAGGGTAGCCAAAACGGCGGCTGTCGTTGATTTACCCGCGTTGTGTAACCCTGTAAACCAAACGCACATGCCTTGACGATGGCGGGCTGGATACGTTTCAGACAAAATGTTCGCCACTTCCGTGCGTGTAAACCAAGTTGGGAGTTTCTGCCCTTTGTGTAAATACTCTTCACGAACTTGGGTGCCAGAGATGCTAGCGGTGTTCATTTCGGGAGTGACTTTGTCAATTTCTTCGTAACGTGATTCATCTGGAAGGTAAACCAACATGCGGAAAGGCACAACGGTTACGCCAATTTCATCGCTGTATTTTTCAACCAAATCTTGGGCGTCATATGGACCGTAAAAAGGTTGGCCTTCTGAATCTTTACCCGGACCGGCGTGGTCACGACCAACAATTAAGTGGTTGGCGCCATAGTTACGGCGAATAATCGCGTGCCATAACGCTTCGCGAGGGCCACCCATCCGCATTGCTAAAGGCAATAAAGAAAGGAGAATTCGGTCTGATTCATAGTAATGTTGTGACAATGCCTTATAGGTGCGTACGCGAGTAAAATAATCAACATCGCCCGGTTTTGTCATGCCTACAACTGGGTGTAACAAGAGAACCGCGTTTCGTTCAGCAATCGCGCGTTTGGTGAGTTCTTCATGGACACGGTGCATTGGGTTGCGAGTTTGGAAGGCAACAACGTTTTCGTAACCGTATGCTTCTAGGCGTTCGCGTGTTTCAGCAGGTGTTAGGCGAATACCTTTAAAGTCAAAATGTGGAGGGAGCTGGATCATTTTGATGGGACCAGCGATATTTCGTTTTCCCCAGCGGTGCATTTCAGCCACAATTGGATGGCGAAGATCGTTTTTGCCGAATGCTTTGACGGCAACTTCTTCAATATCCCAATCGTAGATTTCTTCAATTGTCATGACAGCTAACAAATCGTTGTTGGGGCTACGAAGTGAGACTTCCTGGCCAATTTCTACCTCAACATCATCATCGATAGGTAAAGTGATTGGCATTGGGAAGACATGACCATTTGTTAAGCGTAAATTATCCAAAACGCTCTGATAGTCAGCTTGACCCATAAATTGAGTTAAAGGCGAAAATGCCCCAACTGCAATCAATTCTAGATCATGCATGTTGCGGGCAGAAAGACGAATGGATGGTAGACGGCTGGCGTGCTCAGATAACTCAGCCACCGCTTCTTGCGGTACAAGCAGGTTGACAAGTTCTCCTCCATAAGGGGGAATTAGTTTTTGTTTTTTGTTTACAGCAATCAATTTAGACTCCTTGTTTTTTTCATGGCAAATAAAACGCTTTATGGCTCAACGCAGCCCATCAGAACAAGAATAATGTGAACGGAAAATGGATTTTGAAATAAACTGAGCAGATTTCCTTCCGCTTACCTAAAAGATTCCAGTTGTTTAGGATGAGTTATTCGCCAAGACTAACCGTTAAAGATCAGTTTGGTGAAACAAAAAGCGTATATTTTTTATAATGTACATTGCTGGGAAATGGTCAGGTTCAGAAGTTCCACAGTAATGTTAAATCCTTACAACAGCAGTTACGCACAATTAGGCTTGACGCAACAGGGCTGAGACCTCGGGCCGAATAAAAACCGATTCAGGCTCTTTCTCAGTGTCAATCAGGTGTTTTACATCAGTGTTGGAATAGTAAATTGCGGCTTTGTCACCGTGTGGACAAGTTTTTTGACTTACAATCATGTCGCATTTTGCGCAGAAGTAGGTTGTGTCAAACTGCATGATAATAATCCCTAATTCTTCATTTGTAAAGTTTTCAAAAACAAGTTTGTTTTTTTTCATTTTTGCTTCACTAACGATGAAATGGGTGCATCCGTAATTTTTGTGGATTTGAGCACACAGCAACAAAGAACGCGGGCCGCCATTGTGCAGGAACCCTGAGTAAACGCCTAGGAGGACATTTTGTGAGGGGTAGTAGTTACCTAATATTTTTTGATAAGTTAATAAACTTGTTTTGGATGAAAAGTTATCAGCTGTTGGTGGATTAATTGGGTGCAAAATGAATAAACCATCTACAAGCTCTAAGGCTGTTTTTTGGATGTACTCATCTGTTCTAAAGATTGGGGAGCTGGGATGATACCCAACAATGTTTCGCCAGCCACGGCGTGCAAACATTCGCCTTGTTTGGGCTGGGGTAAATTGAATGCTGTAAAAATCGTGGGTTACTGAAGGCATGTCTATCGCCCAGATGTCGCCCCCAATGGCGATGTTTGATTGAGCGTTTACCTGCTGAACACCACTGTGTGATTCGTCTGTTGTCTGGTAAAGGAGAGCAGCTTCTTGTAATTTGTCGATGTTGAATTTGTCGGCGACTTCGATGACGGCTAAAACACGGCCGTTTTCACACAGCGCCACCTCTTGTCCAACTTTGATAGAAACGGCCGTTTCTTCATCAACCGTCAACGTAATGGGTAGCCCCCAAACGGATCCATCAGAAAGCCGCATATCAAAAAGCACAGACTCATAGTCTTCATGGTTCATAAAGCCAGTTAATGGAGAAAGCGCTCCATGTGTGATTAACAAAAGCTTTGCGACGTCAAGTGGGCTCAAATCAAGATGCAGCATCTTTTGAGTGCGTTCTTTAACGGCTAATCGCGTACTTCCCTTCAGTAAACGATTAACCAGCTGATTTTCCTTTGTTGGAAGAGGGCTTGTGGCTTTTTGGGATAAACCCGTTACCGAAAGTAATTCAGCCGTTTGGATCATGACGTGTTGCTCCTAAGTGTCATCATTGTAATGGGACAATGCCTGAACCTGTATAGCGAGAAAGTATATTTTTAGGATGAGGTTCTTTAACAAACTGCTGATTTCAAGTGGTAATTTGAGTCACCCTGGTTGGTGATTAATTTAACCAGACATCCTTAAAGGCTGAGTTACGTTAAAGTCGAATAAAAAAACGCGCTATCTTTTTCAAGATGCGCGTTATGGTTTATGTAAATTTCACAAAAAAGCTTGAGATAAAATCGTTCTCGAATGTGAAATTTAGTCGGTGAAAACCAAAACTCCGGTAATTCTTTTTCAAGATACTTTTTGGTTTTCACACAATCTAGGTTGATGTCAAGCAATTGGAGCTTATTCAGGTAAATCCACAAAAATTTGCTCCAAATTGATGACCTCCCCTTCTGTTACTGTCACAACGATTTGTTCATTGTTTTCATCAACTAAAGGGAACTGTGCAAATCCAACGTCAATAATAACAGCATATGAATCAGGGGGAACGTTATTAAAAATAAAGACCCCAGTTTGCAATATTTGAGCTTGAGGTGCGTCATCTCCGCGACGGAATAATGCTGGTTCACCATTGCTATCATAAACAATTCTGCCTAAAAACAAGCCTCCTGGCGTTAAAGGCATGTATCCTTCGCCTACGAACTCTCGAACCAATATCCCTGTTACTGCCCCCCCGCTTGCTGGGGACGGCGCATCAAACTCTGGTGAAGGAGGGGCGTCCAATAGATCCGGGTTTGCGGTTTGGCCAACATAGCCACTGCCATCCAATGCCGCTTCTGGATACCCCCCATTTGCAGGTGGATATCCTCCGGAATCACCAGAGCCATTATCTTCTACGGGTGTTGCTGGGATAGGTGTGGGTGATGAGTCTGATGGAGGGGTTGAATTACAGCTAATTGAAAAAATGATTGAAATTGTGAGTAGGATGAATACGAAGATGGGATTTTTACTAATTGTATCCATAAATATTAAATTGATTTGAGTGATGTAATTAACAGAAAATTTCTAGAACTGTTTGTTCCTAAAATTTGTTAATTACTGAGGTAAAAAAAATGAGGGGCAACCTTTTGAAAGGTTGCCCCTCACTCAATGTCTAAAAATTAGTGATTATTGGTTGAAACCACCGTAAGCGAAGAATGTGTCTCCACCAGCTGGGCCAAGCTCATTCGCAACACCAACGAGTGATCCACCAGAAGCGGTACACGTTGCACTACCAACATACTGACCTGCACCACCTTGAACTGCAGTGTAAACTGAGCCAGCAGCAATGCTTTGGGTGAAGTTAGCTGGGCCACCTGAACCACTGAACGTACAGTTAACAGATGCTGCGCTATTGCCAACGTTCATAACATTGAAACCGGTGAAGAACCCAAAGTTAGCTTGCATAATCAATGGGAAGCTAACGGTACCGGTCGCTGATGCTGAATCAATCGCATTATAAGCAGAACCAGAGTCGCCGAGGTTTGTTTGGTTAACAATAGCAGCCAACGGTTGGTTGTTTGAGTTATTGGTAACTGACGCCGCACCCACGAAGGTTGCGCCACCGATTCCGGTACAGCTTGAGCTCAATGCAAAAGTTTCAGATGCGCCTGCTGCAATAGAGGCGGTTTCTGTACAGTTTGAACCAGCAGAACCTGCAACGTAAGAAACGGTTACGCTCGTGTTTGTGTTCCCAGTATTTTGAATTTGGATACCAGTAACGAAATTAAAGTTGTTCGCTTGTACCAGTGGCATGACTGGTTCTGTCGCACCTGTGGTGAAACCATTGTAAGCAAGTAGCTGAGTTGCGTTTTGTTGAACAACGGTTGTAGCAATGCTGTCATTG
>JBCCFD010000071.1:0-24078 GCA_039029915.1 Chloroflexota bacterium | reverse complement strand
TTTTATCTTTGTCGTATTTCTTTTCTGATGAAGAAAAGAATTTGTCGCCAGTGGCGGCATTTAGCTTTAAAGCCCCGTTTGAGAAATATTCATCCCCACTGCGACCATCTTTTTTAAGAAGACCGTTTTCATAATATTCGTCCCCCGTTGATCCATCTTTTTTCAATCGGCCATTTGGAAAAAATTCGTCTCCCGAACTCCCATTTTTTGTCATTGACCAAAACATGTGAAACCTCCGTTACATCAATAAAAATGCTAACAATAAAGCATCAAAAATTGCAACTATTCAGCGCCTAAGTGCTACAAACGAGATATTAAAATGGATCGTCATCTTGGTTGATGCGCAAAGAGGGGCTGAATAGTTACAACGATACCTTTCCCTAACTATCAGTCTACTTTAATGTTGTTTGAAAAGTCTGATATTTCCAAAACAGCCAAAAGATATAAATATGACAAGGCTAACTTTTTAAACCAGAGTACCATAGTATCTCGCCAAATGATTGAATAGACTTGTGTAAATTGCGTAAAAATAGGAATAGAAGCGCAATTTTTTTGTTCGCAAAATAAGAAGCACTCATTCACCTTATACAAAGGCCAAACAATAAATTTGAGAGAATAACGCTTTTTTTACAAGCATTTATTGCTGGCATGCTATAGTATCTTTTTGCGCTATGATTCAAAATTTCATTGATCGAAAAAGCTGGATATTGTTCGCCTCAATTGGCTTAATAAGCGTTACTGCGCTTATTGTTTCAAACTTCATTGATATTGAGCCCCTATTTTGGATAGGTTTAGGTGGGGTTTTCCTCGGTGGTGTAGGACTAATTGGGTCAATTTGGCAGGCGTATAGTGCATTATTTCAAGACTCCAAAACAAAAGAAATTGATTTAGCTCAGGCCTTATTTGATAAACAGTCAGCCCAAACGGCCGAATTTGAACAAAGACAACTGGCTGAGGCGCTCCGAGAAATAGGCTTGGCTTTAAGTGCAACGCTTGATTTTGATGAGCTGCTTGAACAGTTACTTGATCAAATTTTTAACGTACTTAGATATGATACAGCCAATATCATGTTGGTCGACGGGGAAGAGATCAATATCGTTTGTACGCGAGGTTATAAGGAACGCGCCCCTTATGCTCAGCAATTCTTGATCACTGAAATTCCCAGCTTACAAAAAATGCGAGAAAGCGGTCAGCCACTCGTGATTCCCAATACGGGTAACCATCCTTTGTGGGTAAAGCCTGAAACCTCTCCTCATGTTAGGTCATGGGCTGGGGCGCCCATATCCGTACAGGGTGAACTGGTGGCGTTTTTGGCTTTGAACTACAGTCAACCGGATATTTACCAGCCCACGGATATTGGTCGCTTAGAAGCGTTTGCGGCACAGGCGGCGATTGCGATTCAAAACACCCGCTTTTACGAACAAATTCAACGTCGGTACGAAGAGCAGTCTACATTAAATACGATTGGTCAGGCTGTCTCATCGACTCTAGATTTACAGAAAACATTAACGATTGTCACAGATAATGTCACTCGATTGCTTCAGGTTGATGCAACTTCGGTTGTTTTGCTTGATGAGAAGCAGAATGACTTATGGTTTGCGGCGGCGTCGGGAGAGGCGTCGGAGTTTGTTTTAGGTCAGCGATTGCAGCTGGGTCAGGGGATCATGGGTTGGGTTTTTGAACACGGTGAAAACCTGCTTCTTGAAAATGTGGCAACGGATAAAAGATACTATCCTGGTTTTGATAATGTCAGCGGCTTTAAAGCTCGATCCGCAATTTGTGTTCCATTGAAACGGATGGGGGAAACGATTGGGGCCATTGAGGTCTTGAATAAGAAAAACGGCCGTTTTACTGAAGAAGACGTTCATTTACTCACACTGCTAACAACCCCTGCTGCAAGTGCCATCCAAAACGCGCAACTTTATGAACAGGCTCAAAATGAGATTCAAAACCGGCTTCAAATTGAGGCCGATCTCGAGGCGGAGCGAGCACTGCTCGCCAAACGGGTTGAAGAGCGCACTGCTGATTTAAGTAGCGCTAACGCTGAGTTGGCCCGTGCGGCTCGATTAAAAGATGAATTTTTGGCCAGCATCAGCCATGAATTGCGGACGCCGTTAAACGCGGTTCTTGGCATCTCAGAGGCGCTCCAAGAAGGAGTATATGGTGATCTCAACGAAAACCAAGTGAACTCACTGCGGAGCATTGAAGAGAGTGGGCGTCATTTACTATCCTTAATCAACGATATCCTTGATCTGTCAAAAGTGGAGGCTGGCAAGCTCGATTTAGAAATTCGGCCATGTTCACTCAAATCAATTGCTCAATCAAGTATGCGGCTAATGCGCCAAAACGCCCTTAAAAAAAATCTGCAAATGAGCTTGAACTACGACGAATCTGTTGAGGCGATTCACGCAGATGAACGCCGCATTAAGCAGATTTTGGTGAATTTGTTAGGAAATGCGATTAAATTTACGCCACACGATGGCTCAATTGGGATGGATGTTGAGGGAGATATCGAAAAGAAGCAGGTTCACGTTACCGTTTGGGATACAGGGATTGGTATTGCAAAAGAGGATATGACACGCTTGTTTAGACCCTTTATTCAATTAGACAGTCGACTGTCACGCGAATATGCGGGAACGGGGTTAGGGCTTTCTTTAGTCTATCGCATGGTTGAGCTTCATGGTGGCAGTGTATCCGTCGAGAGCCAGGTTGGTAAGGGGAGTCAATTTACTGTTTCGTTCCCGTGGCAAGGGCCAGTTGATCAATTTTCTCCTATCGAGCAGGCAGACTTGGTAGCGGCTGACGCCCCGCGCCTGCAATCATACAAACGAGCTCTAATTGTTGAAGATTCACCTTCGATGACCTCTCAATTTATCCGCTATTTTAGTGAGCTAGGGATCGAAACTAGCACATCAATGCAAGGATATGGAGCGGTTGAAAAAGCACTTGTTGAACAACCAGATGTGATCATTTTAGATATTATGCTGCCCGATATTTCAGGTTGGGAAATATTGCGACAGTTAAAAAGTGAACCACCTTTAAAAAAGATTCCTGTTTTGGTGGTGTCAGCTATTGATGATATCGGCCGCGCCTTGGATTTAGGCGCATCAGCCATTCTCGAAAAACCGATTAATCGGCAGGAGCTTCAAGCTGCTTTAAGGCAAATGCTGGTGAACCGGATTAAGAAACAAACGGATCGTCTTATTGCGGATATGTCCCAAATAACGGCCGTTTCGCCTTCAAAAGTACTCCTCGTTGAAGACAATGAAACAAACATCCAGACCATCTCCGATTATTTATCAGCTAAGAATTTTGAAATTTCAGTCGTTCGTTCAGGCAATGAAGTTGTTGAGTCCGCCTTGCACCAGAACCCAGACGTTATTTTAATGGATATTCAGCTTCCTAAACGTAATGGATTAGATGTCATTAAAGAAATCAGGCAAATTCAATCATTAGCGTCAGTGCCTATCATTGCAGTTACTGCTTTAGCAATGCCCGGTGACCAAGAAGCGTGCCTCCGAGCTGGGGCCAATGCGTATATTAGCAAACCTGTTATTCTTAAAGAAATGGTTGAACTAATCAAAGGTGTATTGAATGAGAACGGCTCCACAATTACTCATCGTTGATGATGAACCCAGCGCTCGCCAAACAATGGAAATGCTTCTGTTAAAAGAGGCGTATGACCTACATTTTGCAACCAATGGCCCTGAAGCGTTAGACCTACTTGAAACGGTCGAAGCCGATGTGATTTTGCTTGATGTTATGATGCCCGGTATGGATGGGTTTGAAGTGTGCCGCCGTTTAAAACAGCATCCGACTTGGCAGCATATTCCGATTATTTTGGTTACCGCGCTCGATACCAAACAGGACTTAGCAACCGGCCTTGACTCCGGGGCTGATGATTTTTTGCACAAACCGTTTAATGGCTTGGAACTGCGGGCTCGCGTACGTTCGATGCTGCGCATAAAGCAAAGGCATGATGAGTTGGAAGCGGCCCTTCGTTTACGAGAAGACCTTTCAAATATGATTGTTCATGATATTCGTAGTCCTTTGTCATCGATTATGATTTACTGCGATTTAGCGGAAGCGTTCCTACCTGATAACATCCCTAATCACGTTGCCACCATACGAAATGAAACTGAACGGCTTAACGCTTTTCTAACCGATATGCTAATGATGGCCAAAATGGAACACGGCCGTATCATGCTAACGCGAACCTCCGAAAACATGGTTAAGCTACTTAAAGAAAGCGCCAAAAGCTACGAAGCTATGGCCAAATTTAAACGAATTAATTTTGAACTGAACATCCCTGAGACCGCTTACTATGCCCATATCGATGTCAATTTATGGCGGCGCGTTTTTGATAATCTGTTATCAAACGCCCTGAAATTTTCCCCTTCCGGCGGGCATGTTTTAGTAAGGGTAAATATAGAAAATGCCGATATGCAGGGGGACTTTGTGACCGATGAAAAAAGAATCTGCATTCACATTATTGATGAAGGCCCCGGCATTCCACCAGAGCATTTAGAAACAATTTTTGATAAATTCAAAATTGTGTCGTCTGGTCGGCGAGATATTGCCCAAGTTGGGTTAGGTCTCGCCTTTTGCAAAATGGTTGTTGATGCGCACCATGGGCAAATTTTTGTTAAACCCAATACACCTCGAGGATCCATTTTTACCGTGCAATTAGCCTGATGAATTTTTGTTTGCTTTGAAGTACAGCTCAAATCAAGGCAAATGAAACACTAGATTGTCGAATTTGAAATAAAACCTAGCCAAAATTTACTACTTCTGGCGACGCTTCTTTACGGTTCCTTTATTCCCTTTGATTTTGAAAAGTAGATACTTGATTGACCGAACTGTCCGCTCATGGAAGTTAGTATAGCGTCAACACATGAACGCTAAATTCCCTGTAAGTAAATCGCATTTACCTAAATTTTTGTGAAATTTCTGGTTGCGATTTACTAAAGAACAATCCTAATCGTAGAAAACAGCAAGCAAAAGGATACCCTATGGCAATCGAGGAAAAGGTTCATCAACTAGAGTCAGACATCCACGAACTTGGTCAACGCATTCAACAAATTTTAAAGCGGCTAGAGCGAGAAAATCAGAAGGCAATGGACCAGATCCAGCCTCCTCAGGAAGTGGATGATCTGCAAATGGACGATGTATGGCGATTTGAAGCGGAGACTGAAATCCCAACACGGCCGTTAACGCCCCCTAATCAGGCCATTAAACAAGAGGATATTCAACTTGCAGCCGAACTAGAGCATGCCAAACTAGTTGTTGAGACTATGTTGGATGATGATGACGAGTTCATTGATGATCTCATTGATTTTTTCCCAGCGCATGCCTCAAATGGAAAGGGAGGCCAAAATACCAGCCATTCCCAGTTTGACGAGCAAATAACTGATGAAGCTGAGCCTGATAGTGAGACTTTCGATCCGTGGCAATCATTTGAAATTGATCAGTGGATTGATGAATCTTACGCGCAGAATGATAGCTGTTATCAGCAGTTCCGATTTTTACTGGAGTGGGTTGAAGAAACGGTAGGATATATTGGACAGCAAAAGATGCTTCGGACATTAAACCTTTATAATCGGCATGGATATATCCCTGATAACGTGTATGTGCTTTTGCGAGACGTCATTCAATTGATGCCTAAAAATAACAGCATCGATGGTGATACCCACCAAATCATTAATGCTTTGATGGAGCTAAACGGAATGCTAGAAGGGGATATTCATATCGGCATGACTGAACTGATGGAAATTGTTGGGAATCAATAAGCCGGATTTACTCAGTAGGTTTAGGTATAAAATACTCTCAAATCGCGCGGTGATAAATGCTGATTCGCGACTGCTTTGCTTCACCTGATGCAGATAGATGTACCCCCTTCGAGACAATAAAAAAAGCCCAAAGGACGCCATCACTGTAGCCCGATGATTCGGCATGGGGTGATGAGTGCCAATTGGTTAAATATGCCCAGCGCGACGATTGAGGGCTGTAGTTGTGCGGTACATTTCTGAGGATGTATCGACGGTTTGATAGGGGGAAGAGGTGTACAGCAGTTTTGTTTGAAACAGGATGCCGAGCCACGCTAATAGCTCTGGTGAACTATAAGCATCTCCTAAGATAAGATCAAGATCGTGAGAAACGGCCGTTTTCATACCGACAATGAGCTGTGAAAAGTTTTGGAAGGCACTTAGAGAAAGGCGTACACCGTGGGCAGTCTTTTGCTCACTGATATTTTGAATGGCTAATTCTGAATCTACTCCAAAATGTGCAATTATTTTGGTCTTTAACTTGCGGAGCCGAAAATAATCTTTTAATTTACTGGCCACTAAAACTTGCTCCGCTTCATCATCAATGATGATCGGATCTTCTAAAAATACTGAGCACGGTTTGACTGCTCGCTCTAAGCCGGAGCAGGCGCCCAGAATACGACCAATCTGATGATCATATAAACGGCCGTAAGCGCCAATAAGCTCCAAATAGAGATACTTACCCTTGGGCTGGCAGCTTCTCAAATGGGTTTTTAAATCTCGAACCTGTTTTTGAAATTTTTCGGCTCCTTTGCCCATCACTCGCTTTTCCTCAAATGGCAATACTGCATACCCCATTGACAGCGTTGTCGGGGAATAAGGCTGAACCTTGTCGCCTAATCGAGGCAGTTTGAAATGGGTAGGCCGCGGGTTGAATTTGGTGATTGGCTGGTCGTAAAGCTCTGCCAGTAGTTCAACAGGAGATTGCTGTTTTTCAGCCGCTAACGCTTTGAGCAACAAAACGGCCGTAGCACCAACTAAATTCGGGGGCAACGGGGCTAATGATTCTGTGACAACTAACTCCGGCTGTGGAGCTTGAGGCGTCACCTCAGATGAAATAAATTGGCGTCGAGATACCGTTGTGGATGGCTCAGGCAGGACCGTTTCTTCATGACGAATGGTTCGTTCAACTGTAGCCAAGGCATCGATGAGCTCCGGAATATTGCTCAATGATTTGCCAACGAGTAACGGGGCTAAATGAAGATCAATCAGTTGCTTAATAGATTGAAAGTTTTCGCTCGTATGGGTCGCCAGGTTACAGTTTGTCCATACAATTGCGTTATTATTTAAGTGAATCCCAACTGAAATAACTGCCCGACTAGATTGAGTGGTTTGAGCTGGGGCACATAAAAGCGCAGAGATTGATGGGTACTTTTTCATCATGTTCGATCTAAAAAATGAATCCAATAAAAAAATCGTTTTAGGTTGTGGGGGAGGAATTATACTGTGCTTTTTTATTTTTGCCGCAGGCGGGCTTTACCTTTTTAATTACGAGCGAGATTCGGCCATCTACCCGGGGGCTGTCGTTATCACCCAAAATAGTAACTACCGGAGCCTGCCGAGTAATTATATTTGGAATGATTCATACCGAACGCAGGACGACTACAATATTGTTTTTAATTGGTACTCGCAGAGATTTGACATGGGGCCAGAATCCCGAGCGATTGGAAGCTGTGCCGGGATGGACAAAATTGACACGTTTTTTTGGTTAAGACGGGATGTGAGCGTGTTTATTTGCCAAACTGCGCAAGGACAACTGATCTTTTTAGATCGAGTTGTTTATTTACGATAGCTGTTTAGTAATAACCGATGTTTCGCGGAAAGAACCTCTGAGGTTTCTAAACAGAGTGGCAATCACTGGCGTTTCTTTAAAAACCTCAGCGGTTTGCACCAGTGATACTGTGCGTAACTCCAGTTAATAATAAAAAATGTTTAGTGTACTGTTAAAAAATTGCCAAAATTTTTAAAATACCTCTTCTAGTAAGAATTGCCTTCATATAACTCATCATCTATTTGGACAGCTAAAACCAAAGCGCGTCGATTTTGAACCCAGTCGTTAACGGCCGTTTCCAACCCCTCAAAGTCACGAATCCATAAACCCTCAACCCCATATCCTTGGGCTACCATTTCCCAATCAACGGCTGTCATCATGACGCCCCTAGAAGGATAAGCTCTCATCTGTTGCGGAATTTTGATTAAGCTTAACGCTTGATCGCAGAAAATAACCAATAGAGGGGCAATGCCTAAACGACTTACCGTTTCTAACTCCTGAACCATCGAATTAAAACAGCCATCTCCCATGACCGCCGCAATAGGTTTTGTGCGGTCTTGTAAGGCTAAGGCGATAGCTCCAGGGAGGCCCACACCCATCGAAGAGAGTCCGTTTGAGCAGAAGAATGAAAGCGCCTCATTGGTGGTCCAGACTTGAGACATCAACATTTTATGCTGACCTGTATCAACCACCATTTGGGTGTCAGCCGGTAGAGTCTCGCGCAAAATCTGACCCACTTTAAGCGGTGCTAGCCCTGATGCACTTCGATCAACGACGGGCGTAATGGCGGCTTTAACGGCCGTTTTTAACTGCTGTAGTTCATTTGCCTGCCACGCCACCTGACCGTCATATTGTTGGGCCACCTTGATGAGCAACTCGGGTATATGGCCCACCACTTCATTCTGGGCCTCGAACGACCCAAAAGCGGTTGACCAGCCAGCAAGGCTGAAATAATTATCTTTCAGATGCCACCTATAGGTTGTTTCAACCGGATCGTACCCAATCCCCAGCACAAAATCTGTGTTGTCCAGCACTTGATTTAACACCTTGTCTCCTGAAGCCGAAACAAAGGTGCCTAAATATTTTGCCCCGTCTGGATCAACTAGCCCTTTGGCTTTTGGTGATTCCATGTAAGGGATGCCAGTCTCTTGCAAGAATTGGCGAATAGCAGCTTGGTCATGAAGCTGATCGAGCGCCATACCCACCACGACAAGCGGCTTTTTTGATTGATTTAGTTCGTGAATTAGTTTTACAAGCTGGGTGTCGTCCTGTTCCGGCAAGTTTGGCTCCGCTTCCAAATGGGGTGAAGCTTTATTGATATGGGCTTTGCCTGCGTCACTCCCAGAAAGCGTGACGAATACGGGGCCATAAGGTGCAGACCGCGCTAAATTGAGGGCTGATTGCAGCTGGAGATCGGAACCGACGAGAGATAATTTAAGGGAAGCTTTTGTAATGGGGGCAAACATTTGATTCAATGGGAGCCGTTGATGATTGGTCCAATCTGCCTCATCCGGCGTCCGTGCCGATAGTGCTAAAAGCGGATGACGTTCCAAATAAGCTTCCCCAATGCCAAGCGTTAAATTGCACGCTCCAGGTCCCAATGTTGTTAAGCAAACCCCAGGAATTCCCGTTGCTAAACCTATGGTGCCAGCTGCTAAAACAGCGGCAGATTCGTGGCCCATCAGCACAAATTCAATACCGGATTGAGCAAATGCTTCAATTAATTCAACAACTTCCCCGCCAGGTTGCCCAAAAACATGCTTTATGCCTGCTGATGCCAATGTTCTAGCGATTACTTCTGCATTTGATTGACTCATCGGTTTTTCCTTAATTACCCGCATGGGGTTGAATATCCCGCCACTTGTGGTGAGAAAAATTCCTTTTGGGCTTCGATACCCCGTCTGCTTGCGTCAGGGTCGTTCATTCAGCGAATGTGCTGCTTTAGACTATTTTAGTTTTGAGAACTTGTTGCATTTTACTTAAACCCTCACGAATGGCTGATTCTGATTGCGTGAAGGCAACACGGATGTGATTGGGGCCTTGAGGCAAAAGCGCCACACCGGCTTCTAAACAGTCATAAGCAAACGTTTCTGCGTTTCTGCCTGTTTTGGAAATGTCCAGATAGATGTAAAACGCCCCATTTGGAAACGCATAAGAGACGTTAGGAATTTGGTCGATAATTTCGATAGCGGCGTCTCTCCGCTTGCGATAAGTTTCTAACATTACTTTGGCAGGCTGTTGTGGGCCTGTTAATGCGGCCACACCGGCATCTTGAATAAATAGCGGCACGCATGAATTGTAGTTAACGATCAAATCTGCAATTGCTTTGGTGACGCGTTCAGGAAAAACCCCAAATCCTAGCCGCCAGCCTGTCATGGCATACGGTTTGCTAAACCCATCAAGCAAAATGGTGCGATCTAAGAGCGCTGGGTTTGAAAAAATTGATGGGGGTGGGCTGCTGGTAAAGTTGAGCTGATAATAAATCTCGTCGCTGATGACCCACAAGTCGTGCTCAAGGGCTAGCTCGGCAACGGCCGTTAAGGAAGCCTCATTTAAAATTACCCCGGTCGGATTACAGGGCGAATTGATTAAAATGACCCTCGTCTTCTTGGTAATATACGATTCAAGCAGTGATTTATTAATCTGAAATCCGTCTGCGGCCGTTAGGGGACATTCAATGATATTGCCACCCGCATAACGGATAATTTCAGCGTAGGGCGGGTAGTACGGAGCCGGCACTAGCACATTATCCCCATGCTCAACCAGCGTTAACAGAGACATGACAATGGCCCCTTTAACCCCTGGCGTAATAACAATGTTTTGGGGCGAAACGGCCGTGTTCCGAGTTTTTTTGACATAGTCAGCTACCGTTTCTCGGAGCGTCATATCACCGTACGGCGAGCCGTAATGGGTACGGCCGTTGCGCATCGATTGATGAGCCGTTTCGATAATGTGGGCTGGTGTATCAAAATCAGGCTCCCCAATTTCCAAATGAATGATTTTTTTACCTTTAGCCTCTAAGGCCATTGCTTTTTCCCAAACGCCAAAAGCACCAGCATTCCCAATGCGTTGAATTCTTTGTGATAAGGGTCGGTTCATTAACGTGCCTTTTGTAAACAGTTTGTCAATTCAGAAACATCGTCTAACGATTCAAGGTGCCAGATCAAATTCTCTAGCTGCTCAGCTGATTTGGATGATAAATATTGATTGGCAAGGGATCGGAATTTATCGACAAGGGCTTGATCAGTGGGTGGCGCGCTTAAATCCCAAAGTGGCTTGACTACGCCAGAATCATAATGCATTTTGTCTTTCGTTTCAATGATCACTCGCGATAAACGTTCAGCTGGAAAGCGATCGTTAAAGTAATCATCATCAATCAGTTCGACGAGTCCACTTAAGCGAAGCACATCTGGGTGGCTTAAGTTATCTCCGGTCAGCTCATCAAGCATTAAACGGCCGTGTACCAACAGGGCACCCATCGGAAAAGGGAGGCTATATTGCGCTTCATCTGTTTCTTGCGGAAACCGAGTTGCTAAGCGATACGATTCGTGGAATGTGTGTACTCGTATGGCCGTGATGTCTTGATGCTTGAGCTGATTTTCCGACATAATCTTCAATGCCCCTGCTAAAGCTGGTTGAGCCCAATAGCAAACAGCATACGGTTTGAAATATTGGATCATTAAAGACCAGCGCTCCCCTAAATCCTGCCAATATTGCGTGACATCGTCTGCTTCAACGGTGATGGCGGGTGCACCTGTAAAGCCATCTGCAGCCAGCAAGCCAGCGCTCAAGCCCGCCATTGCGCCCCAGCCAGAGCCATCCTTAATCATGCCCGGGTGGTCAATAGCGCGCATCATCTGTGAGCGGGGCCCATGATATTCGGCGATACCTAAGGCGTGGCGCGTTTGCTCAGTCGATAATCCCATGCGGCGGGATACGACGGCGGCCGCCCCTACGGCGTTCCAGGAGCCAGAGGTGTGGTAGTCACAAACGGTGTTGTGCTGAGCTGTGCCTGTCCGAATGGCGATGTCATAGGCCATTGTTAAGGTGGTGAGAAGCTCTTTGCCGCTTACAGATTTGTTGCTCAAGGCTAGGGTGGCTAGTGCGGCGGGGATTTGGGCAACACCCGCATGTCCCTTCACTGGACGGCAACTATCGTGCAAATCGAGCGAGTCAATGCTCATCCCGTGGGCTAAAGCTGCCCCTACGAGTGAGACGGAACGGCCGTCAAACCAGAGTTTGTCATCATGCCCCCCAAAAGCGCGGACCGCATGACTGTAAATGATCTTTGATAGTTCGGTTTGTTTTCCCCCAATGGCAACACCAATTGTGTCAAGCAAACACCGTTTCGCCTGATGTCGAACCGCTTCGGGGATATCTTCCCAAGTTAAATCATGGATAAAATTAATTGGAGTCGTCATAATTTTTAGAGGAGAACACGGCCTGTCATTCCCCTCCAGCCTCACTTTTTATAGGTATAAATCAACGCCCTGCAGCTCTTTTTCTCGACGTTCTACATAGGCGTCTAGCTCTTCAGAAACGGCCGTATCTAAAAACGGCCGTTGATAAGCTGCCAATATTTGCTTATAGAGGCGATGGGCCCGTGCCAAACTATCCTGCTGCCCCTTCGCTTGCCACTGTTCAAATCCATCCCGGCTAGTTAAGACAGGATCGTAAAATGCTGTTTTGTAATTATTTTGGGTCAGTGCTGAGCCAAAATGATGCCCACCGATACCAATCTCATCAATAGCATCTGTAGCAACGCTTTCTTCTGAGATTTCAAAGCCATTCAGAAAGTGGGTAAACATGCCTAAATTTTCGCAATCAATAATGAACTTTTCAAATGAAGCGACCAAGCCAGCCTCTAGCCAGCCAACAGAGTGCAGCATAACATTCGTGTGGGCCATGACGGCGGGCCACATTGTCCACTGTGTTTCATAAGCGGCTTGGGCATCAGGAATCGGGCTATTTGTTAAGCTGCCGCTTCCCCGAAACGGTAAACCGTAGCGACGCGCCATTTGCGCCCCCACAATCAGACCCCATGCGCCTTCTGGTCCGCCAAAGGCTGGGCTGCCAGACCGCATATCTACATTTTGGGCAAACCCCCCATAGACAACGGGCGTGCCGGGATTAAAAAGCTGTGTCAAGGCAATTGCCCCAAGCGCCTCGGCGTTTTGCTGGGCTAAAGCAGACGACATCGTTATTGGACTCGTTGCCCCCGCCATAATGAATGGGGTCATGATGATGGCCTGCTTATGTTTTGCTAGTCCAGCCATCCCCCCAATCATGCGGTCATCAAGACGTAGCGGGCTGGTGACGTTAAGAACGGCCCCCGTGACGGCTGAAGGTAAAGGATCGCCAAACACAATTTTCAGCATGTTGATATGGTCTTCGGGAATGATACGGCCGTGTGCGATACCGCGAATCGCTTTGTTTGTTGTCTGGAGCATAAGCCGCGTCCGATAGAGATGGCGGATCGAAATGGGGAGGTCTTGTGGCTCTAGCAGAGGGCCACCTGCAAAATGGAAAAAAGGGATGGTTTGAGCTAGCTTGACAAACTTCTCATAGTCAGCAAGTGAACCAGTTCGTCGCCCCCGCTCTAGGTCGGATACGTAAGGCATACCTGAATTTGGGGCAAAATTAATGTAATTTTCGCCAATGATTAGATTATGCTCTGAATTGCGAGCGTGCCACGTGAAGCTTGAAGGGGCTCTGTCAATAAGCTCTAAGAGTAGACCTCTATCAATCCAAACGTGCTCTGCTTTGTGATCAACTTTTGCCCCAGCTTTCTCCCAATGGTCAAGGGCTTCTGAATCCATAAAGGCCATACCGGTGTTTTCCAAAATGTCCATAGCAGCGTTGTGTATGATCTCAACTTGAGCCGAGGTGGCCCATTCAACGGGCGGCAAAGGATTTTTTAGCTGTTGAAACGGCCGTTTTAGCCAAGAGATTGTTTGAGCTTCTGTTGTTCGTCTATTGCGCCTTCTCGTTTTTCCCATGTGACTCACTCCATTTTTAAAATCAGTCACTAACCCTTTTGGGGATTGTGAGCAGTAAAATGATTAGACTGATAAACACCAATATCATTGACAACAGCATCACCAGTTGAAAGCCATCTACAAACGCTACGCGGATCATTTGCTGAATAGCCTGTTCCGCTTCAAGCTCTAAACCGGCCGGTGGCTGTAAATTACCCAAGCTGCGAGCCTGCGTCGCTAAATTGTCTCGAACATTTTTCGGAATGCCAAGCACATCGCTTTGATTGATTAGGCTAACCCGAAACTGGTTTACCATGACGCCACCAAAGATAGCCACCGACAGCATTTGTCCTATTCGGGAGGCGGCGTTGTTGATGCCAGACGCAATGCCAGACTGCCGCTGTGGTAATGCACCAAGTGCGATCGTCGTTAATGGAACAACCATTGTGGCTAGCCCTAGGCCGTAAACTAAAATGGCGGGGAACCAAACGGTCCAATAAGGTTCATCGATGCCGATGCGAGAAAACATGAAAAACCCCGTCATCATCAGCAAGGTAGCTAAAATTAGAATGGGGCGAGGGCTATATTTGTCAGCTAGCTGACCGACGAAGCGGGATAGTAGAAATATAGCGATGGTTGTCGGTATCGTAGCTAGCCCAGCATGGGCGGCTGAATATCCCTGCACCTGCTGAAAATTGAGGGTCAAAAAGAAAAAGGGGCCACCTAAACCAGCAAACATAATGACGGTTAATAGATTGACACCGGTAAACGGCCGTATTTTAAACAGAGAAAGCGGGATTAAAGGGTTTTCAACGCGTGATTCTGTCCACACAAAAGCAATAAGCCCTAAAACGCCGATAATAAAACCTCCCAACACCAGCGGAGACCGCCAGCCAAAGTGAGGGCCTTCAATTAAACCGACAAGGACACCGGTTAGCCCGAACATCAAAGTCACAACACCCATCCAGTCGAGTTGACGGGAAGCGGTCTCATCTCTATTTTCGGGAACATAAAAATGGGCAATGAGTGTTGCTAAAAAGCAGAGGGGAATATTTATAAAGAAGATGGCGCGCCAGCTAACATTATCGACAAGCCATCCTCCAACCAATGGGCCAGAAACAGTAATCAAGGGTGAGAATGTTCCCCAAATGCCGAGCATGCGGCCTCTACGATCGGGCGGGATAACGGCACTAATAATGGCCAGTCCTGCTGGGGCGATGAGGGCACCACCCACCCCCTGAAAAAAGCGACCCGTAATAAGCCAACCTGTATCAGGTGCAAGGCCACAAACAATCGAAGCCAAGGCAAAAATGACCATGCCAATGACATAAACACGAACACGGCCGTAAATGTCTCCTAACACACCCCCAATCAGCATAAGCACAGACAGCACCAAGAGGTAAATATCTAATATCCATTGAAGTGCACCAAAATCAGCGTTTAGTGCCGTTTGGATAGCTGGCAAGGCAACGTTGACTGCAGTTTGGTCTAAGAAAACGACCCCTGAGCTCAAAATAGCAATGGTTAGCACCATCGCTTCAACAAATCGAGTTGATCGCATAAATTTGATATCACCAAATAGTTAGATAATCGAGAATTGTAAAGGAGGGGGGCGAAAAATAGAAGGCATTCTCACTATTGGTTATGCCTAATGGTTTGGCTCAATCATTAGGCAAATGAGTAGAAGTCGAGTGGAAAAGAATATGGTAATCGCTTTTAGCTCAATTGGATTAGGTCATTTTTTACTTTGACAACTGGAAAGCATCCAATATAATGCGCCCGATTTATGGCAAATTGAAATCTCGTTGTAGCACGAATAGGACTTACACAAACAGTTAGGGTTAAGTCCGTCGAAGGTACGCCCTTCACCTTTTGATAAGCGCCTCAATAGTTTTTGGGGCATTACAGGGTGAGTAAGTTCTGACTAAGTCAATTGCAAAAGAGGTATTTTAGTGAAGAAAAACAACACGCATATTGAGATGGGTATTCCTGCCGTTTTGCCTTTGGCCTTAGGTCAAATTGATGTCGATGGTGTTATAAAACCTGTCCTGCTTGGGGTGGCGTTACAGCATCCCCCAATTCATTTTTTTGTAGCAAAGCACAAAGAAATGACAGTCTATGGTCCACGAGCAGATGTAGCTCGAGCGAATGCCAATAAATATGCCAAAAGCAGCGGTGCTTCTCAGCCCGTTGAAATAAAAATCGATAATACATCCCCTTCAATGGTTGGCTTCGGGTCGGATTCGATGCTTGCGTTAGGAGCTGCTCAAGCAGTCGCGTGGGCCAACGATCATGCTTTTGAGGATGTGGCTACATTAGATTCACATGTGCAAGTTGCAAAAAATGATCCTTTGGCGTATTGGGGATATCAAAAAGGGGGCTTTTTGATTGTAGAGTTGGAAGAGGGTCCAAACGGGAAACCACCAGCTCTACTCAAACATCATACTCTCGAGCATCGAAGCCATTTGGCGTGGGCGTTTGTGTTTCATTTTCCAAAAGTTCCAGCCAACACACCAGAGTCAATTGAGATGGATCGACTAAAGCTGATGAAAACGGCCGTTTCTCATATACCCGTTGAGTCAGGCCAAATCATGATGGAACGGCTGTGGCCTGCTCTCGAACAAGACGACTTTGACACGTTTGCGACTGCTTTAATGCAGCTTATTCAGATGAATCAAAAAGCACTAGTTGAACAAAATGCATGGCACATTGAGCCAGATATTAGCTCTAAAATTTTCGACGTTTTTGAAAAAGAGCAGGTCTCAGCATGGGGAGCGAGTCTAACAGGTATTGGCATTTATGGCTTTTTAAAAGGGTCACTCAAGAGTCAAGAAGTTCGGACCCGTTTGTTAAGCGAAGTTGGCTACTTTAGCGGACAATATGATGCCACGGTTTCTGATCCGATTGGAGCACGGATTACTAGTAAAAATGAAGACCTCCATCTTCATGATTATAAGTACCCAAACTTGCAACCCGGCATATCTGGTCCCGGCAGAAATAAGAGCTGAGAAAATCACGTTTTTAGCCTGTCATCATCAATGTATCAGCCATACAAATAATAATGTAGTTATTGTACGACTTGCCTCTTGGGAGTTTGGTCGAAAAACTATAAAATCCATCGGCTTGAAAACTATTTCCTTAGCGCCATTTCTGATATATCAGACATATATTTCAGACAGTCTTTAATTTATGAGTCGTTGCGTATTTCATGTTTTGTAGATTTGAGAGAAGGGATGAATCTTACCGACAGCACACCTATCTTTATATTAAGATATACGTTGCGACTTTGCGCAGGTAGGGAACCCGTTGTAAACTAATTTTACCCTAGTTATTGTTCATATTTTTTCATCCAATCTTAAAGGAGAATAGAATGAAAGAGAGAAACGTTACGAAGAAAGAGATGGAAGCTATCCATCCCCAGATTCCTGAAACGTATGAAATGCTGCGGCAAGGCCGAATTAGTCGCCGTGAATTCATGCGTACAGCGACCCTATTGGGTATGTCTGCGGGTGTAGCAACCATTGCAGCAGCTTGTGGTTCTCCAGCTGCTGACCCAACGGCCGTTCCTGCCGCTGAAGAAGCCGAAGAAGTCGCTGACGAAGAAATGGAAGAAGAAATGGAAGAGGAAATGGAGGAAGAAGCGCCAGCTACCTCCAGCAAACGTGGGGGTATCCTCCGCGTTGGTGATGATATCCGCGCCGTTGATCACCCTGCACGCTACTCTTGGGTCTTTGATGCCAATCAAACCCGTATGGTTTATGAATACTTAACCGAAACAGACAAAGATAACGTTACCCATCCATATCTCCTTGAAGAATGGGTTGCTAATGATGATCTAACCGTTTGGGACCTCAAATTACGCCAAGGCATCATGTTCACCAATGGTGATGAACTCAAAGCCGAACATATTCTTTGGAACTTTGAGCAATGGTTAGACCCAGATGTTGGTTCTTCAATCTTGGGTTTGTGGGAAGGTTTCTTGACCACAAGCGGTATCGAAATTGTTGATGATTACACCATTCGTTTGAACCTGGATGCGTCTCTCTTGGCTGTTCCAGAACAGCTCTTCCACTATCCTGCTCAAATTATCCATCCTACATTTGATGGCGACATTAGCTCTGGCAACACACCAGGCACAGGCCCACACACTATCGACGAATATATCGTTGGTGAACGTATCCGTACTGTTGCTCGTTGGGCAAGCGGAGACGAAGGCTACTGGCAAAAAGGTGACGACGGATTGCCATTGACTTACTACGAAGCATTGGAATGGGTTTCACTCGGTGAAGACAGCACTGCTTACATCGCTGCTCTCCAAGGTGGTCAAATTGACGCTATTGGTACAACCTTCAACGTAGATAGCTTCTTGGCTTTGCGTGATAATGCTGATGTGAAGATTTCTAGCACGGGTACTGCTCAAACGCGCGTTTGGCGTATGCGTCAAGATATGGAACCATGGACCGACATTCGCTTGGTTAACGCCGTGAAGAAAACCCAAGATCGCCAAAAGATTTTGGACACTGCGTTCTTCAGTGAAGGTATTATTGGTTACGACACCCACATTTCTCCAGTGCATCCAGCCTGGTCTCCAATGGACGAACCACCTTATGATCCAGAAGGGGCTATGGCACTGCTGGAAGAAGCTGGCTTGGAAAGCTTAGACTTTAGTGTTTCAGTGGGTACCGGTTGGCCAGATGTTGTTTCGTTTGCTGAAAACGTGCAAGAAGATGCGGCTGCTGCAAATATCAATATTACCCTTGATACAATGCCTAACTCAGCATTTTGGGATTTATGGTCGGAAACGGCCGTTGGTATTACCCCTTGGACTCACCGCCCATTGGCTGTGATGCTCTTGCCATTGGCTTACATCGCAGACTCTGAAGGCAACCCAGTTCCTTGGAATGAAACACGTTTTGTTGACGAAGAGTTCTCTGAAATCTTGAAAGAAGCGCAAGGTACACTTGATGTAGAAGCACGTCGTGCCCTATACGCTGACCTGCAACGAATTCAAGCAGAACGTGGTGCGGTCCTGATTTCGTACTACATGAACTCATGGTTTGCCACCTCACAAGCTGTTCAAGATGCTGAAGCGCATCCGACAACCTATAACTTGTGGCGTGAAGTCTGGCTTGACCAATCTTAGTTTAATATTGATAGCTTTAGGCGAAATATTTGTTTAAAGCTATAATGAAAGGTACAGGTTCAATTATTGGGCTTGTACCTTTTCTCATCTGAGATTTCCCGATTCTTAAAGTCATTCACTAAGACAACTCAAAATTTAGATGTGAAGCGTGTGAATAACTTTGGAAGAACAAGAAACTTCTGCGCTGTTTGTTTTTACCTTTGCAGTCTTCGAATAAGGTTAAATCGTTCAACCCTAAATTGGTAAATCTTATTAAGATATTTTTTGCAAAGATGAGTTGCGTTCCATTTAAACTCAACATATAGCAGTTGGAATCAACGGAACCTATAGACTCATCAACTTTCTGCTCAATCGTTATCTATCAAATTATGTTTGACGAAAGAGTAAACTAAAAAATATTTAGTTGTAAACGAAAAAGATGTGCTAAGAGTAAGCCTCACACTTTTTCAAAGCGAAATGCTTGGCCTTTTGACAGAAAAATCCTCTTTTTTTGGCGGGAGCGTTTATTGGTGTCAACCCTGGGCTGAGTCAAATTAAAGGAGGTCATGCATGCTTACATTCCTCATTCGCAGAGTTACTTTCCTCATTGTTACGCTTATTGTTGTGTCAATCGCTGTTTTCGCAATTACTGAGCTAGCCCCCGGTAATATTGCAATCAACACGCTTGGCAATACGATTACCCCCGAGCAAGAAGCGTCATTTAATGCCCAAAATGGGTTAGACCAAACCGCAATGACTCGATACACACGTTGGTTGATTGGAAGCGATTGGCAGGCCAGTCGGCTTATTGGACGTCCAATTACACGTGTGCAAGATGAAGACGGCCGTTTAACTTGGTGGGTCGTAGCCGAAGATGGCTCGCTATTCCAAACGGAAACGGATGGCGAGAACATAACCCGTCTTGTACGTCAAACTGATGGCACTAAAGTGGAAGCCGTCAGCCCAAATGATCAGTGGGTCACTAACGAGGAAGGAGTTGATATCTTCTGGAGCGTGAACGCTGATAGTCGAGCAGCGATGTGGGTTCGGGGTGACGATCTTGAAGAGCTTGTTTTAACCGCTGCCGGTTGGAATGCATCTGCAGGTGCACCACGTGAATACATTCCTTTGGCGCGAGGCTTGCTGCGCGGTGATCCTGGATTCTCTTTGAAGGACCGTCAGCCGGTTGCGCAAATATTGCCGCGTCGTTTAGCTAACACCGCCATCTTAGGTGGCATTGCGTTTATTATCATGATGCCATTGGCGCTCCTGTTAGGCTTGATTGCTGGTTTGAACGAAGGCAAAACGGTTGATCGCATCTTTACAATCTCTAGTCTGGTTGCTACGGCGACCCCTGAATTTGCCAGTGGGGTGTTCCTCATACTCATCTTTACTGCTTGGCTGGGCTGGTTCCCTGGTGCTGTCGTGATGACGAGTGATAACGCCCTGTTTGAGAATCCGGAAATGCTGGTTCTGCCGATTATGACGCTCTCGCTTATTGAACTGGGGTATGTTTTACGTATCACCCGCTCAAGCATGGTGGAAGTGATGCGCACGAACTATATCAGAACGGCCGTTTTGAAAGGGTTGCCACAGCGACGGGTTGTTTTCAAACACGCTTTGCGCAATGCGCTTTTGGCCCCAATCACCATCATTATGCTTCATGTGAACTGGCTGGTCGGCGGTATTGTCATCGTAGAAACCTTGTTTGGATTCCCTGGCCTGGGTCGGTACATTCTTGAGGCAGCGCTGTTTAAAGACATTTTTGCCATCGAGGCGGCTGCAATGACTCTCGTAGTGATTGCTGTAGGCACTCAGCTTGTTGCCGACATTATTTACACCTTTCTGAATCCTCGGATTCGTTATTCATAAAGGAGATCATCTATGGCTGTCACACTACCAACTCCAAATGAAAGCGAACAGGTGTATCGTCCACCCAGTCGCTGGGAAAAGTTAAAAGAACGTCTTGAAATTTTAACAAACTCAAATATTGCCATTATAGGCTTGTTTTTAGTGGGCTTCTGGCTCTTTGTTGCTCTTTTTGCAGACAACTGCATTATTAGTCCTGTGCAATGTTTATTTAGTGAAGATTGGGAAGCAACGCCCTGGATTGCAAGGTATTCACCTTTTGAGACCTTCCGAGGTGAAAACTTGAAAGGCCCGTCTTCTGAACATTGGCTTGGCACAGACAGAAACGGCCGTGATCTTTGGGCACGCTTGGCGTATGGAGCCCGCCCAGTGCTCACGCTTGCGCCGGCCTCAATTTTTATTGCTTTAGTAATCGGTGGGACGCTGGGGGTCGTCTCCGGTTATTATGGTGGTTTAACCGACGAAATTATCATGAGGGCACTTGATGCCCTCATGGCTTTCCCTCAAATTCTGCTTTATCTTGTAATTATTGCTGCGCTTGGTCCTTCCGCTTTGAATATTGTTCTGGCAATTACTATAGCTGGGGTGCCGGGTATTGCTCGTCTTGTGCGAGGTCTAACCCTTGATATTAAGACGAGAGATTATGTTGCTGCCGCTCAAACACGCGGGGAACACCCCATGTATGTAATGGCTGTCGAAATTTTACCGAATGCTAGCGGACCAATTATTATTGACGCTATGCTACGCATTGGATACGCCATTTTTTCGATTGGGACACTCGGCTTTTTGGGTTTAGGACTGCCACCCCCTTCTCCAGACTGGGGCAGCATGGTGAGTATTGGCAAAAGCTTTATTCAAGCTGGCCATCCTTGGGACTCTATGTGGGGTTCACTTGCTATTGCATCAATCGTTGTCGGCCTAAATTTGCTCGCCGATGGGATGAACGAACAGTTAAATCGTTACAGATAAAAAGCGTAAGAGCGATTGTTCCTCAATTTGTGGAACAGTCACTTTTTACGAACTCCGCAGAGAAGAAGGGAAAAAATGGGAACAGAAAATAATGGAAGGGGGGAGCCCGTCGTTAGTGTTCAGAACCTCGGGATTGCCTACGAAACAAGAACAGGAGATGTAAACGCCGTTAAAGATGTCACCTTTAACATCTATCGTGGTGAAACGGTAGGGATTGTTGGCGAATCTGGCTGTGGTAAAAGCACGCTAGCCTACGGATTAGTCAATTATCTTGGGAGAAACGGGAAGATTGCTCACGGGGATATCACTTTCCAAGGCTCATCGCTAGTCGGACGAACATCTGAAGAGCTGCGTCGCCTGCGCGGCGATCGCATTGCGATGGTTTTTCAAGACCCAATGACCTCACTAAACCCTGTGCTCCGTATTGGGGAGCAGATGATGGAGGTATTAACGGTTCATAAAGGTATTTCCGACAAAGAGGCGTTTGATCGCTGTGTTGAAATGCTTGGGCAAGTAAACATGCCCGATCCTGCTCGAGTTATGGAGCGATATCCCCATCAAATTTCAGGCGGTCAACAGCAGCGCGTCGTTGTTGGCATGGCGATGTTAAATAATCCAGCGTTGCTCCTGATGGACGAGCCAACAACAGCATTGGATGTAACGGTTGAGGCGGCTGTTCTTGACCTAGTCAATGTGCTTCGCAAAGAGTTTGATACAGCTATTTTATTGATTAGCCACAATATGGGCATCATTGCTCGCGTGAGCGATCGCGTGGGTGTGATGTACGCTGGTGAATTGATTGAAATGGCAGATGTGCATGAAATCTTTAAAAACCCTCGCCATCCATATACACAAGGTCTCATTCGCTGTTTGCCAAAGTTGGGACGTGGGAAAGCGGAAAGTGTGCTTTACCCGATTCGAGGCCGCGTGCCCGATCCCAAAGACTTACCACCGGGCTGTTTATTTGCTCCTCGCTGTGACTATGTCCGCGATGCGTGTAATGAAACCCGACCTCAACTTCGAGATTTAAGTGAAGGCCATGTAACCCGCTGTATTTTCTCTGAAGATATTGTTGCGGAAGATTGGACACCTCCACCGGGCCTGATCCCGATTTTTGAAGAGCAAACAGAATCTGACGAAATGGCAGATACGCTCTTAAGTATTAACAATCTACAAACCTACTACCCTCATGGAAACACATTCTTAGGATTTGGGGAACGGGAATTTGTGAAAGCTGTCGATGATGTTTCGTTTGATGTGTTCAAAGGGAAAACATTGGGTGTTGTTGGTGAATCAGGCTGTGGTAAATCGACGCTGATTAAGACAATCATTGGCCTTGAGGAAAAAACGGGTGGTGATGCAGTATTTAACGACACTGACATAGGTAATCGAGTCAGCCGACGTGATTTGACTACCATTCGTGAACTCCAGATGGTGTTTCAAAATCCTGACTCGACAATGAACCCTAGTTATTCTGTTGGGAAGCAAATTGAACGGCCGTTACGTCGTTTTAAAACAGTGCCTCAATCAGAAATACGAAATGAAGTGATTCGTCTTTTACGGGCTGTGAAACTAGATGAGTTTTACTACGATCGTTTACCTCGACAGTTAAGCGGTGGCGAAAAGCAGCGCGTGGGTATTGCTCGAGCTTTGGCTGGGCGACCTGACTTAGTCCTATGCGACGAACCTGTTTCAGCGCTCGACGTTTCTGTTCAGGCGGCGGTCATTAACCTACTGCTTGAGATCCAGAAAGAGTTTGGCACTACGATGATCTTTATCGCTCATGATTTGAGCGTTGTGCGCTTCTTCTCTGACTTTATTGCCGTGATGTATCTCGGTCAGATTGTAGAGATTGGCCCGGCTGATGAGATTTATAAGCCACCTTATCATCCATATACGGAGGCATTACTTTCGGCCGTACCGATTCCTGACCCAGCTGTGGAGCAGACTAAGATTCGTCTTGAGGGGTCTGTACCTAGTCCGCTGAACCCACCGAGCGGATGCCGCTTCCACACTCGCTGCCCGCGTCGTAGCTTACTGCCAAATAATGGTGCAATCTGTGAGCAAGAAGTACCGCCGTGGCGGGATGTAGGAGATGGTCACCGCATTTTCTGTCATGTTCCTCTTGAGGAATTAAGGGCGATGGATCCGGTTGTTCAAGCACCAGAACCTGTCGCTGCAGATTAGTAAAAGTAAAGCCCCGAAACTCGGGGCTTTTTTTATTACCCTGAAGGGGTTGAATACCCCGCCACTTGTGGCGAGGAAAATTCCTTTTGGGCTTTGATACCCCGTCCGCTTGCGGCGGGGTAGTTCATTTCAAGAAGTTTGGTTGTCGTATTTAGATTGAGTTCGCTACCCAACTGTAAAAAGAGGGGGTCTGCCACGATTATTCCATTTCATTACGAAGTTGAATAAGATCGTCTAGCCCTCGCTTGTGCAAAATTTCAGTGATGAGTAGATAAAGCCTGTGCGCTTCGTTTTCACCCATCCAATAAGCCAGCTTGTCGCGCTCTTTATGAATGATGTTAACACTTGAGCGAAACT
>JBCCFD010000070.1:0-24103 GCA_039029915.1 Chloroflexota bacterium | reverse complement strand
GTGATACGCATTTGTCTAACCGCCCAAAGCGGTCATATGTCCCTCAAGATAAAAACCTCCCGTCCCCACAGCGTCCCCACTTTTAATTGAAAACCTGAGCTTCGACACCTCGGAGCAACGAAGTTCCCGGCCTAAAGAGGAACTTACTCGTTCAACCCAAATTTTTCAGTGGCCATTAAACCACTTCACAGGTGATTGTTTTTCTTAAACTCAATTTACGTCTTGTGACAACAGCCAATGCAAATGATATATTACCTAAATGCATTATCTCATCATTAATTTGAAAACACGCCGAAGGCTGAACTTGTCGAAGCCTGGTTTGTACCACTCGCCTTCGACAGGCTCAGGCTACTTATGCGTTTATAATTTAATGTGAAACGAAGCACTTAAATGAAACACAATTCCTGCTTTCAATAAAACGATGGTAACAAATCTCGTTTCCTCGAGGTTCCTAAGCGTTTATCTAACAAGGTTTTCAATTTAGAAACTTCGGAACTAACCAAACGAGAAAGAGCGCCATAACAGCTAATTGCCCAAAGCATGAGTAATTCACAAATTGCTTAAACTCACCACATCAGCTTCAAAACGGTCAGCAACCACATTTCCAATATTTTTAACAAACTCTAGGTAGTTGAGCGGGCTCAAGCTATCATCAAAGCCATAGATACAGGAATTGGCAACAATTAATTTTGAAAACAAAAATATGAAAACATATCCCAATTTACTCATTTTAGATGATACTGAAAATGTGCTGGCAAACGCACCAGCCCTCAAAGAACTTCAATCTTTAGCAAATATCACTATATTTAACCACTCAATTCAACCAGAAGACGATCTATCAGCCTTCAATATTCTCTTTGCCTTACGCGAGCGCACCCAAATCAACTCAGAGTTACTTGATCGATTCCCTAAACTTGAACTTATCTTGCAATCTGGCGGCCACGCTTATCATCTCGATCAGGATGCTGCAACCAGCCGGGGCATCGTTATAGCTTTAGGTCGAGGGGCCAAGAATCCAATGGTCGTCATGCCAGAGTTAACGTGGGCGCTCATTTTAGGGCTGAATCGTCAGCTTTATTTAGTTCATCAGCAAATGGCACAAGGCGAGTGGCCCGAGGTAATTGGCACAACGTTGCATGGCAAAACATTGGGGATTCTAGGATATGGCCGTCATGGAAAACCCATTGCAAAAATCGGCCGTATTTTTGGCATGAAGATCGCAGCCTGGGACCGGGGTGGCCATTATGCCTCCGATGAAGCAGATGTAGCTCGCTACCCTTTAGAAGAGTTGATGAGGATTTCTGATATTGTTACAGTACATCTCAAGCTTTCAGATGAATCAAAAGGCTTAATCTCTCGCGAGTTACTCGAAAAAATGAAATCAACAGCCTTATTTATCAATACCTCAAGAGGAGCAATCGTCGATGAAGACGCCCTTGCAGACATTTTGGCCGCAGGAAAGATTGCAGGGGCTGGGTTAGACGTCTTCACAAAAGAGCCTCTAGCGGAAAACAGCAGGCTGCGCAGCCTCCCAAACGTCATTTTAACGCCGCATATTGGCTGGAAAGTTGATATTTTATTACATGAATGGATGGAAATGGCAGCTAATCAACTTGAAGAATGGCTTAATCAAAGGCTCAATCCAGAGGTAGTCCTAAACCCAGCTGCAGTTCTTGTGCCAAAAAACCGGTTAGGGAACATTGCCTCGTAATGGCAACGAATTGAATCAAATTCAACAAAATGAGTATCTTGATTCTGGCCCATTTTGAATGAGCCAGAATCTTCAATCTCATTAAGCAGACAGTAAATTAGGCGGCTTCTTACCTATACAAATGCGCTTTGGCCCGTGATTGCCTTTCCGACAATCAGGGTGTTCATTTCGTAAGTGCCTTCATAACTATAAACCGCTTCTGCATCTGCAAAGAAGCGAGCCACTTCATGTTCTAGCAAAATGCCGTTCCCACCAAGAAGACCGCGACCAATCGCAACCACTTCTCGCATTTGCTCGGTTGTCCAAGCCTTAGCCAAAGAAGCCCGCTCGTGAGAAATCTTGCCATCGCGTGCCTGAATCCGAGCCAGTTGGAGCATCATGCCCTGCATGGCAGTGACGTGACCCAGCATCTTTACTAAACCATGTTGCACCATTTGGAAACTTGTTAGAGGCTTGCCAAATTGAATCCGGTTATTAGTATATTTGAGCGTTTCTTCATAGGCACCCATCGCCACGCCAACCGCTTCCCATGCCACACCAGTTCGGGCTGCGGCAAGCTGACGTGCCACATCTCCAAAATGATTCGCTTTAGGAAGACGATTGCTGTCGTGAACTTCAACATTTTCAAGCTTGATTAACACATTTTCGACGGCTCGTTTGGCAATTTTGCCCGGTAGTTTTTCAACGTGATAGCCAGGCTGGCCAAGCTCGACAATGAACCCATTAACTTGTCCTGTGTGCGTGTTTCTGGCCCAAATTATATTGATGTCTGCAAAAGAAGCGTTTCCACTCCACTTTTTTTCACCGTTCAAAATCCATGTGTCACCATCTTTTGTGGCGGTTGTTTCTAGGCCTGCAGATGCGTCTGAGCCATGCTTTGGTTCAGTTAGCGCCCAAGAACCGATTTTTTCAAACCGCTTCATGGGTGGTAATAATTTGGCTTTTTGTTCATCACTACCAAACATATATATCGAAGCCATAGACAAATACCAGTGAACGCCGAAGAAAGTATTAGAAGAGGGTTCACCACGCGCCATTTCCATTGCGGCAACACCAGCAGCAATTGGGTCTTCTTCAGGGAAAACAAACTCAAACTCTTCTCCATATCGGTCTTTAGCATACTCGGCAAAACGCGGAATGATGTGCTTTGGGAATTCCCCTCGCTCCCAGTAAGGGTTAATGATGGGGCGAATTTCCCCTTCGAAAAAGTCACGCGTTAGCTTGGCGACGCGCAATTGCTCATCTGTTAAGGTGCTGTAAATGTCATAAAAATCAGAATTAATAGGTGGGGCAGGCTGTGGCTGAGTTTCCTTAGTCGCATTTTTTAGCATGGCCTGTAGGGTATTGGCATCAAGCTGGTTGGCTAAGTTAACCAATTTATTCAAATCAACTTTTTGTGCCAGTTCTTCTATTGCGTTCAGGTCAAATGCGGGCGTTAATGTTGTCATGTGGGATGTCTCCTGATATTAACATACGACGAGTTGGCCGTATGAAATTAATTAGTTGCTAAGCTAATTATAACGCAGCGCGTCATGAAGTTAGAAAAAATTAATCTATTGTTAAATGTTTATCGTGAAATCTGGAATAAACAAATAGATTTCGTAAGTTTTAGAAAGTGATGAGTCTACTCGATCTGACCTTACCATTCCCATAGTCCGCTTTGGCTAGCGGGCTATAATCAACATTCATAATATTTTAGTAACGGAAAAATAACGGTTATTTTTATTTCTGTTTTCCGTTCACACAAAGGATTCCTCGATGAATCAACCTAACCGCGCCATTGTCATTGGCAGCAGCTTAGCAGGGCTTTGGACCGCCCGCGTTTTATCCGACCATTTTGACGAAGTATTAGTGCTTGAACGGGATCAACTGCCCGAGGCGGCTGCTTCACGACCTGGCGTCCCCCAAGATCGGCACATTCATGTTCTTTTGAAGCGGGGTGCCCAAATTATGCTAACGCTTTTTCCCGGAATTGAAGATGAGCTAATAGCTGCTGGGGCGAATCAGATCGATCTTACCAAGCAGACGCGGGCTATTGTGCGGGGCAAATGGCTAGACCAGTTTGAAAGTGACATTGTCACTTACGCCTGTAGCCGCCTGCTCCTTGAATCCGTTTTGCGACGTCGGGTTATGGCGCTTCCAAACGTCACTGTATGCGGAGGTGCTATGGTCACCGGCCTAATTGAAAATGCGGGTCGGGTAAATGGTGTCAATATCAAATGGAAAGATAAGCAGGTTTCCAGCGAAGAAACGGCCGATTTTATTGTCGATGCCTCCGGCAGAGGCTCTAAAATGCCAGTTTGGCTAAAAGCTATTGGCTACGAGCAACCAGAAGAAACCGTGATCGATGTTCGGCTTGGGTATGCAGGACGTCGCTATAAAATTCCAGCAAACCCACCACCGTGGCAGGCGATGCTTATTGGAGCTGAACCACCTGACCAAAGCCGCGCTGGTTTGATTTATAGCGAGGAAAATGGGCTTTGGATGGTGATGCTCGCCGGCATCTTGGGAGATTATCCACCAACCGACGAAGCTGGCTTTTTAGCGTTTGCACAGGATATGAACCCCGAATTTCATGCAGCTATTAAAGATGCTGAACCCGTTAGTGAAATTATTAGCTATCGACGTACAGAAAATCGCCTGCGCCACTATGAGAAATTAGAACGGTGGCCAGATCGTCTTGTTGTTCTGGGTGATGCGGTCTGTGGCTTCAACCCCGTTTATGGGCAGGGCATCTCCGTATCCGCTATGGCAGCGGTTAAGCTGGGAGAAGCCCTGGGGAAAGCAAACGGCCGTTTAGACAATATTGCCCGAAATTTCCAAAAACAGTATCCCAAAATCGTCGAGCCAGCTTGGCTACTGGCCACCAGTGCTGACCTAGAGTGGTTAGGAAACAACGAAGCCACCTCCTTACCCGAGCGGTTTGCCAGTTGGTATATGCCTAAGGTTCTTAACGCCCTGCCTCACGATCGGACCATTCACAAGACGTTTATTCAGGTGCAAAACCTAATCGCTCCCCCAACCGCCCTTTTCTCACCGCAAATTGCCCTGCGTGTTTTTGGCCATTCAATCCGCCAATAATTGACGGATACCAGGCATTGTGAAACCGTCCATTTACTCTTGCCGCCTCACAATGCCTTCACGCCAGGCATAAACGGCTGCCTGTGTCCTATCGCGCAAATGCAGTTTGCTCAATATATTACTCATATGGCTGCGCACTGTTTTTACCGTTACAAACAGTTTTTCAGCAATTTCCGCGTTGCTCAGTCCCTTTGCTACTAGCTGCAGAATTTCCAGCTCTCGCTCTGTGAGTTCCATATACGGGTTAAGATTGGTTCGGTTCGGGCTGTGCAGTTCTCTTATGATACGCGCCGCTACATTTGGGTCAAGCATCGCTTCCTGCACGGCCGCTTTTCGCACCGCCTCAGCCAGAACTGCTGGCTTAACGTTCTTGAGCAAATAAGACAAGGCACCCGCTTGAATAGCTGGAAAAATGTGCTCATCTTGATGGTATGACGTGAGGATTATAATTTGTGACCGAGGGCTAACATCTTTGATTTGGCGCGTGGCCATTACCCCGTCCATTCCGGGCATAAGTAAATCAAGTAAAACCACGTCAGGAGCGTGTTCAGCAGCCAGTTTAACGGCCGTTTCTCCAGAATCAGCCTCACCAATTACGTCAAAATCAGGCTGCATCTCCAGAAAAGTTTTAACCCCTTGGCGCACAACTTCATGATCATCCACAATCAGGACAGTAATTTGGGTTTCACTCATTTCATTTCATCCTTTGTCAGGTCCGTTGGCACGATTGCCGTAATCGTTGTACCGTTTTTTGGTTGACTTTCAATCGTGCATCTCCCCCCAATTTGAGTCAAGCGCTCCTGCATGCTTTGCAAACCATATCCGCGAAACTGCTGTTTGGCGTCAAACCCTTGCCCATCATCAACTATTTGTAAAATCGTTTGTTTCTGCGGCTGTTCAAGTTTAAGCCGAACAGTCGAGGCATTGGCGTGCCGGGCAACATTTGCCAATGCCTCCTGCATCACGCGGTAAAGCACTTGCTCTAGCTCAATGGGCAACCGGTTTTCATAACTCAGGCTACTGTCGGCCACAACACCAAGCTGTTGCGACCACGTTGAGGCATAATCAGCAATCGCCTGGGCTAGCCCTTGCTCTCCAAGCAAAGCAGGCCGCAACATGTGGATCAGCGTCATCAGCTCAGATTGTGTTTGCTCAAGTAGCTGTTCTAAATTGGCCAGCAGTTGATCGGTCTGATCGGCATCAGTGAACACCACAGAGCGAGCCGAAGATAGCTGTAATGTGCTAGCAAAGAGTAACTGCTTCACCGCATCGTGGAGATCACGAGCAATTCGCGTTCGTTCTTCCACGGCTGCTAAATCCACCCTTTCTGACACAAGTTCGTCAAGCTGCTGCGCCATGCCGTTTAGCTTTCGCCCCAAGCGGCCAATTTCATCCTGTGCCTCATCAGCCACCTGAACTGCAAATTCACCCTGTGCCCAAGCTGTTGCAGCATCGTCTAAAAGCTTCACCCGCTCTACTAACGCTCGCGAAGCTACAGAACCAAACACAATGCCAAAAAAAGATATAATCAACGTTATCACGAGTGACATCACCACAAAGATGAAGGATGTTTCACCAAAATTTTCTAGTCCACCGCTATCGATGAGCAGAATAACAAAGAAGACGAATAAGACAATAACACCGGTGACAACGGTATAGGCCAGGGCCAGACGCCACCGCAGGTTGACAGGATTACGCAAAGCTTGGAACAAACGATTAAGCCAATTCATAGTTAATTACTGTGGCCGTATGATACGCCCCAATGCCGCAATGCCCAACAAAACACCCGTTGCAACAGCATATACAAACGGCATACCTGCCACTATTGCTTCAGGGGTCGTTGACATGAAGTCAAAAACTACGCCAAGCTGAAGCAGCGTTCCGGCCTCGACCACAATCGTATTGATCAGATACCACCAAAGCAAATAAACCAGCTCAAAAGTCCGTCGAGCACCCATAAAAGTACCGAGGGCTAGAGCAAAAGCAGGCACAAACAGGGTTGCAACGATTAGACCGAACAAATGGGTTATCTGCCCACTCAGAAGCAATGAAAGGCCTGCACCACCAAAAACAAGCCAGCTCACAACCACGCTACCGCTCCAAGCGGCCAGCAAATGCCGACCAGACACAAACGGTGCACTAAGCAAAAGGGAGTTTACTTGCTGCTGCATGCGGGCACTCACCCCAGACCACATTATTATTGGCACGATGGCCATCTGCTTTATTTGAAGCACTGTTTCGGTCTCGTTGGGCAGCAGGCCATAGAAAAAACAGCCAGCAGCTACCAAATACCACCAGTATGGCTGACCTTTGAGGTTGAGCAAGATTTCACCTTTTATCAGGGGAAGCCAATTCTTGAGAAAGCTGAGTGAACCCACTGGGGTTAGCTGAGCAGCGTTTTGCACATTTGCCTTAACGATTCGCTTTGGAAATCTTGCCAGTAAAGGGTTTATAATCCTTTTTTCAAGCTGCTGCTTTAGCCAATTGGCTCGGTTTCGCTGAAAGCGATCAAATGCAGCTAACCCACTCAAGGCAAACAGCAAGCCAGCGCTAATCCAAACCAAGCGAGCCCCAATGAGTTGGGCTGTCCATTGATACCCCTGCCACACAAACGGTTGAGTGCTGCCCACAAAGATCGATCCAATGTTGACCCCAGCTCCGTTTGGGTTAATGCTTTCAAAAAGCGGCAGAATGCCAACAAGTGCCGTAAAAAAGTCACCAAACAAGCTCCCTTGCTCAACGCTCTCAATGCCGTTGATCCAAAGCACAAAATAAACAAGACTGCCTAGCGTGCCGCGTAATAAAGGCACTGTCTCAAACAAGATGGCTAAACCTGCCACAAAGCTCATGAGGGGCAGCCCGATTAGCCAGATGGGCAGCACGAGGTGGGATAATAAAATCAGATTAGTTTCGCCCCGTGTCCACAGCATCACGATCGCCATCACGGAAACGGTTAGCAATAACAAGGTAAGCATTCCCATGTTGCTTAACCATTTTCCAAGCAGGTAGCTAGCCGAGGAGATACGGGATGGCGCGACAAGAAAGCCGTGCTTTGTTTGGGTATCCTGACTGATGTTACCGCGGACAAAGAAGAAAGCTGGCAGAGCGAGATAAGTCAGCAGCACGGCGAAGATAAAACCGACGCCGGCAGAATCGTAAAAAAGACGGCTTTGGCCAATGACGATGGTGGCATTAACGGCCGTTGCTGGGGGCACAAAAAGGTAGCTTGCATAAGCAGCCAAAGCAATCACAAATAGAAACGCAGGCCGGCGAAGACGATTGAGTAAATCAGCACGGGCTAAATAAACGGTTGGGTAAATCATGCCGCACCTCCTGTCGTTAATAACATGTAGGCGTCTTCAAGCGTGGGTCGCGCTGGCTGAGCGTTTGAGGCCGGAGCCTGAGGCTGAAGAACGCGGACATGAAGTCCGTTTTGTCGTCGTACGGCGTTGCTAATCAGATGTTGCTGTCGGACTCTGGGTAAGCGTTCGGCAGAAATACACCAATCCCAAACTTTACCAGTGGCTGCTCGTAAAATCGCCTCTGGAGAGTCAAACCCAAGCAGTTGCCCACCGTTGATGAGGGCAATCTGGGTCGCTATCGCCTCTACGTCTGACACAATATGGGTTGAAAGAAGGATGATACGATCACCGGCTAGGTCAGCAATTAGGTTCCGAAAGCGAACGCGCTCACCGGGATCAAGACCGACGGTTGGCTCATCAACAATAAGCAATTTGGGATCGTTAAGCAGGGCTTGAGCAATCCCTACCCGCTGGCGCATCCCACCCGAATAGCCACTCAAGGGACGGTGAGCCACTTGAGCAAGGTTCAGCAGAGACACCAGTTCGTCAATCCGGCGGCGGGCCATGTTTGGACGCACGCCTTTGATAGCTGCCATGTAGCGCAAAAATTCAATTGCCGTAAGCTGTGGATACACACCGAAATCTTGCGGCAGATAACCCACAACGCTGCGGATACGGTTAGGCTGGAACTTTATGGGTTTGCCGTTCCACAATACTTGGCCTTCCGTTGGTTTAAGCAACGTTGCCAAAATATTCATCAGGGTGGACTTCCCCGCTCCGTTTGGGCCTAGCAGCCCAATTATCCCAGGCCGCAGGGTGAGCGAAAAATTTCGCAGCCCCCATTTATTACGGCCGTATCGTTTACTAATGTTTTCAATTTTTAATTCCATCAGAGTCTCCTATCATCTAAAGTTGAGCAAGGGAAAGAACTCATTTCAAGTTAAGTTCTCTCCTTCAAAAATCATGCCTTTAGGATAGGTGAATCGAGGCTATGGCTCATGCGTCTGTAGCCCACTGTTGTATGGGTCTACAGACTAATGTTCAGCCGGGGATCAATAAATAGGAATCAAAAAATATAGAACAGTTTGCGCCAAACAATGCTTGAAATTTCTTTTTGCGCGTTAATCATTCAGCTACTGTCCATTTGAGATGATAGGTAAATAAATCACATTATCAGCATTTGATAAAGCATCATTAAGCCCTATACCCACAATAATTGGGTCGTGATCGGATACTCTAAAGGCGTTTTCTTCATAAAAGCTTGGATCGGTAAAAGTCGTATCGTAATCCCAAACGTCTGGTTCATCACTGTTGATATGCCATTCGGTCACATCAGTGATTTGATTGCGCAAGCTTTCATTGGCAAGCGCATAATCAAGGTAGCCAGACTTGCCATCAAATACAAATGAATAGGCAGCTTCGCCGTTAAACAATCTAGCTAAATCAACGTATCCAGCATTGAGTAGGGCCTGAATGGGATCTTCCTTATCGTATGCGTTTAGATCGCCTAAAATTAAAACGTCGGGATCGTCTGAGCCAGTAGGATCTGAAGCTAGCCAGTTAGCCAGGGCCACGGCGGCAGCGGTTCTGGTCAGGTTACAGTTGGCTTGACCATCTCCTAAATCTGGGTCGCCAAGCGCATTGCAATTGCTCCCCTTCGATTTAAAGTGGTTAACAGCAACCGTTAGTCGCTCACCGGTGCCCATCTGCTCAAAGGTCTGCGCTAGGGCCGGTCGATTCTTGGTGTCCACATAGGTGGGATCAACGGAAGAGTCTAAGATTTTAAACTCACCAACGGGTGTAACGGCCGTTGCTTTGTAAATAAACCCCACACGAATCGCATCACCACCAATCACTCCCGTATCGACATAGGCAAAAGTGTTACTGCCCACCGTATCATTCAGTCCGTTCACTAAATCTGCTAACGGCTCAACTCCTGGCGTATTCTCTATTTCGACGATGCCATAAATATCAGCATCGATCGTTAGCAGGGCGGCGATCAGTTTAGCACGCTGCCGCTCTAGCTCATTTGCCGTATCTGCCCCGCGACAGCCCTGCCCCTGATTGGCACCACATATCGAGCCAAACTCATCGGTGGTTAGAAAATAGTTTTGGACATTAAGCGATACAGCTTTGAGATTGCCCCCAACGTCTGCTGGCATCAACTGACGAGGATTGGTGGCTGTATAGACTGCCACTCCCGTTGGCTGTATACGGTATCGCCCAAAGGTATCATCAACGACACCAATCACATTTTGAACGGTATCACCGCCTCGGAACAGATTGGCGGGTCCAAACAAATTGCCATTGGGGTGGCGTAAATTGGTTGGATTTTGGGTCGATAGCCCATCATCCAGTGAAATTCGATTTAGGGCGAGCTCATTTTCCACAGCAATCGCTGCATTGCCCGGCGCGACGTAGGCGGTTGGTTGCAACGGCCGTTCCAAGCCATCAATTGGCTTAGTCAGCACCATTTCACCAAACCGATTGTAATTAAAGTATTCGGAGATCACGAGGGGCTGAGGGAAGGTCACAAGCATACCTTCAAACGCCTCCATATCCTCAACGGTGCCAAGTGGAAATGTGACATTCACAGCGGTTGGCAATGGTTCATCATTGGCGCAGATATTAACGGCCGTTACGCCAGTTATCTCAGTCATTGAAGAGGCACCGCTTGATGTTTCAAACTCAGTCACGGTGCCTGCCACCTGTACCAAATCACCAGCGGCTACATCGGGCGTATTGGCCAGCACAAAGATCGCATCAGATGTTGACGCATCATTATCAGCCGTCCCTTGCACATAAAAGCCCCCTAAATCGCCTTGGTCTGTATTCCCGTTTGTTTGAAAATCACCCGTTACCACGCCTTCAATCGTGACGCTGTTCCCGACAAGCGGGCTGGTCATCCCGCTGCCCTGAATCGCATAAATCTCGGTCAAGGCCACCGGCGTATCGCAGGATAACGGTGGCGGAGTTACATCGCCGCCACAATTAACGGTGTGGCTACCTAAATCATCTGCATTATTTGATGAAAAACCATCCCATTCTAAGGCGGGATCGAAGCTGTCGGCTTGATTACTGTCGCCAGCACAAACGCTTGATTTCCGGCGCAGCGTATTGTCTTTGGTGCTTGTTAAGCCGTCCCCCCATTCATCTCCCGGACTGGCCCCAAGCTCGCCTATGGCATCAATAATCTCGCCATTTTTGGTGAGCACAACTGTATCGTTACCATTAAAAAAACTGGAGCCATTGGTCTGATCGGTCTCAGCTTGTATGGCAGAATTAGCATCCTCATCAGACAGGACGTAGACGTCGCCGCTGGCAACCGTGCCGGTAAGGTCAATCACGGTATTGGCCGTGGTGGCCCCGTTAAAGTACATGCTGATCGTGTAGTTGCCAGCCGCTAGGTTGATAGTTGAACCAGTGCCATTGTAGAGTTCGAGGGATTTATTATTACTCGATCCTTCAATATACTCGCTGAAAAATAGCTCTGTTGGGGTTTGGAGTGATTCTGCTACAAAAGTGGGGGATAAAAATACAAAAAATAGGACAAACAGGAATGCAAAATACGGCCGTTTATTCAACACATTATCTCCAAGTCTAAATTTTTATGGATAAACCCTTTCCTGTCCCGCCAGCTCCAGCGCCAGCATTCTAGCATACTTATTTTTGGAAATTTTGTGTTTGGTTTGGTTTCTTCGCTTTCTTCACTAAAGTGAAACGGCCGTTAATGACCGGAATTTATTTTGTCAACTCACTCATTCTCCTCTGGATCAATAATGATCGTTTGTCGAGGATTTTGCCGCATATTCATTGGCCCAAAACCTCCGACCCGAATCTGCCCATTCGCCATCATTCGCTGAACTTGACGCCAGGCAAACCCCTGAATAAGCTTTCGTGTTTGTGGAATCAACAAAATAAAGCCAAAAATGTCCGTTAATACGCCCGGGGTCATCAAAACAGCGCCAGCGATCAAAATCATGGCACCTTCCAATAGAGCACCGCCGGGCACCTGTCCGCTTTGAGCCTCTTGCTGAACCCGCCTCAAGACCTGCATTCCCTGTTGGCGAGTTAAATAAGCCCCAACAATCCCCGTGATCACAATCAAGCCCACTGTAGGCAACGTACCAATCCAGCGTCCCATTTGGATAAGCAATATTAACTCTATGGCTGGCACAATAATAAAAAGCAATAATAATCGAGATAACATGACCCATTCTCCAGTTTATTGAATCAGACCTGACAATTATACGTATCATTTCAGGTCTGGGTGCAGAATTCGTCTAAAATGAGTGCTTCAATAAGCGAATCTTAAGTAAACCAATCAAGATGTGACCTTACAAAAGTTAGGAAGAACTTATGAATCAAAAAAGAAAACAAACATTTTATGATCTAAATGTCCCTCTAGAAGAAAGCCCAAGCGAACCGCTACCCGTTGAGGTGAAACATCAATTACATCAAGATAGTGCAGCTTTCATGGCCAGTTTTTTTGAAGCAGACGTTGACGATCTACCAGAAGGATTAGGATGGGCAAACGATCAGGTCACCCTCAATGCACATTCGGGCACGCACGTTGATGCTCCTTGGCATTATTATCCAACCTGTGGTCAACAAAAAGCGCGTACGATTGATGAGCTTCCCTTGAACTGGTTTTTTAATGATGGTGTAATCATCGATATGCGCCACAAAGAAAAAGGAGGGTTGATTTCCAGCCAAGATATTCAAGATGCCCTAAAAAAAATTGATTACCAATTAAAACCATTTGACATCATTTTAATCCAAACAGACACTGACAAATTATGGGGAGAGCCATCTTACTTTGAATCAGGGGCTGGGGTTAGTGCCGGAGCAACCAGATGGCTAATTGAGCAAGGTATCCGCGTCATGGGGATTGACACCTGGGGCTGGGATCAGCCGTTTTGGGCGATGAAAAAGCGATTTCAAGAAACAAAAGACCCAAGCGTTATTTGGGAGGCCCATCGTGTGGGCATGGATCTTGAATATTGTCAGATTGAGAAGCTAGCGAATCTTGACCAACTGCCACGGCCGTTTGGCTTCAAAGTCTCCTGTTTTCCAGTTAAATTGAAAGGTGGCAGTGGCGGCTGGACCCGGGTCGTCGCAATCTTTGATGAAGAAAATCTAGGTTAATTGATGCTAAAAGTTCACGTCACCAAATAATTTAAACATGACCAACACACAATTTCTTCATATTTCTATCCTAAACTATCCTTATCGAGTGAAACGAATTTCCTGTACAACAAGCCATATCCAATAGATACACTTATTCCATATTTAGGTAAACGAGGATACTCATGCAATTAAAACACCCCCTTGTTCGCGTTATCATCGCGTGTATGTTGGGCTTTCTTGCCTGGACGGCCGTTTCTTGCAGTACGACCACCCAACCCACCGAAGGCAAAGAAATCACCTATCATCTCACTTGGAACAGCGATGGGGTAGATCAGACGAATGATGGCTGGTTTATCGAAAATAATTTAGGGTATTCCATCACGCTCAAAACGGGATACCTTACCACCGCAGCTATCCAGCTTGTCCCCTGCGAAGAAGAAAATGCGGCCCAAATCGACTGGTTTGCTTGGCTAGCACCTAAAACCGTTTTTGCCGGTCACGGAGACAGCAGCTCTAACCCTTCCCGCTGGATTGGACCATTTATCGAATCATTAAGTACCCCAGAATTAAGCACTTTAGGCACAATCACTCTCGAAGAAGTAACCAATTATTGCAGAGGGCATTATTTGGTAGCCCAAGCCACTGACTCGGCTATGAATTTACCGACAGATGTTGATATGAGCAGGTCAACCATATTCCTGCAGGGCGAATATATCCCGCCGGGCGGCAACGAAGCGGTTCCTTTCACGATTGAAACATTGCTGGCATGGGGGGCGCTTGACGAACTCTCCGCCAACGAGATGGCACAGATTGCTCTGCCAGATCAACCTAGTAATATTATTGTCGAACGGCAGCTTAGCTCCATTTTTGACGACCTCGATTTCCTAAATATGGAGACATCCGAATGGGAAATGGCCGTCTTACGATCCATCTCCAACCATACTCAAATTTCATTACAAACAACAAATCCATAAGGCTGAATTGTTCATCATAATCAATTATTGCAGGATTTACGCACCCTGAGCCTGTCGAAGGGTTAAGAAAGTCACTTCGACAGGCTCAGTGACCGCTATTTGCGTAAGTCCTATATTGGAAAAGGAAGGTATTAACAAGAATTATTGGATAACCCACGTCTACCAGCTTTCTGAAGTACCTAATTATCAATCAACGGAGAAACTTTATGTCAAATATCAAGCCTAAATTCTTCTATTTTGGATTAGCAACGGTGCTTTTCTTATTTATTTCGGTCGTATTTATTAGTTTTATATCAGTTATTGCGGGCGACAGCTCAACGGCTTACTTACCAGTCGTGATTTGTAATGATTGTGAAGATGCAGCAGCAACAGCCACACCAACACCTGATGACAACTGTCCGGATGAATTTTTCATGGATGTTCAACCCGACCCCGCCAACAGCAGCTATCCAGACCCCAGCCTGAGCATCACTTGCAACACCAATTCAGGAAACATTGTCATAGAAGCGAATGGTATTATTAATTTCGAATATGTGAGCGTCTCCCCCTTCGATATGGTTGAGCAATCGTACACTTGGCGTATCCCGATGGAACCTTCAATTGCCAGTTCACCTGAATATATTGAAAACGGCTCTGGCACGATTGGTATCGCCATTAACGGCATCCCCATCTTTGGCCCCAATGAATCAGCATATCTCGACTATGGCGACCCTTTTTTAGATGGTGTACTTGATTTTTGTAATGGCCACGCGGGCCCCGGTGACAAATATCATTTCCACGCTCGTCCTGAATGCTTATTAGATGATTGGAATATAGTAGGCACGATTGTTGGCTATGGCTTTGATGGCTACCCTATTCTAACTCCTTTTGAATGCGCTAATGCCGCTTGTTCAGAAATTGTGGAGTTAACCAGCAGTTACCAAAAAACCAGCGATGCAACGGCCGCTTGGGATGCCCATGAATACGTTGCGGGCTCTGGCGACCTTGATGAATGCAATGGGAAAACATTAGATGATGACTCCTATGCCTACTTTGCGACCAGTTCATTCCCCTACATGATGGGCTGTATCATCGGTGAACAGCTTAACAATCCAGGTTAATTCTTGAAAGTTAAAAGGTAATCAAAAATAAGGAGGCACCTTCAAAAGAATTTTATCTTGAAGGTGCCTCTAGTCAATTTCCAAACTATCTCAATTTACATTATTCAACCAGTTCAATCGATGAGATTTTATTATTCTGGCCTCTCCAATCCTGATAGCTTTTATATGCGCCATCACGATCCTGCCCACCGTTAGGTTTGACACCCCATACCCCACCATGGGGATCAAAGTGTGCTTTTTCAAACAGTTTCCAGTTCCCTTCAAGTACAATCACAGAAGAAACATCGTCATTAAGCCCGCTTCCTTTTAATGTTGGAACAGAATCCACATAAATTTGAGTATTTCCTCCTTTAAAATCCTTCTTCCCGAAAACAATAATTTTTGCCATTTTTATCTCCTTAAATTTCAAAATTTTTGCAAATGTTTATGTTAACAATACAAGATTCACTAACAAAAAGTCATGATGTAGACTTCTACTTTTAAAATGCCATTTGCCCCGGACAAGTTCACACTCTCTACTCAGGGTTGGGATAAATGTAGAATCCGTGTTTGTTTGCGATAAGATACACATTTTTTGTGATAAAATTGAGACAATCTACGTGAAAGACTGTGTGAAATTAATTTTGACCTGGAAATTCGCACCACTAGGCTCTCTACATCTACCATTGCGATACTTCTAAAACTTAAACAAGCTTATGACTCAGCTTCAGTTGAAACTGTTGGGTTCACCGCTCATCGAACGTCACAATGTTCAAGCACAAATGTCTACCCGAAAAACAACGGCCCTTTTGATTTATTTAGCAATGACACAACAAGCCCATCATAGGGAATTGCTAATGCGCTTATTTTGGCCAGAGTCTGACAGCAAACGAGGCCGAGCATCATTACGCCGGGCCTTAGCAGATATCAAAAAAAGTATTGGTGACGGTTGGCTTATCGTCGAGCAAGATCGGATTGGCCTCAATTTAACGGCGAATGTATCTGTTGATGTTTGGCAATTTCAACAATTCATTCAAAGTCAGGAAAGAAAAAAGTCGATTGAAGCAATTGAGCTTTATCGAGCTGATTTCCTTGATGGATTTGGCTTACGGGATGCACCAGAGTTTGATGAATGGCAGTTTTTTGAACGTGAGACGTTAAGACAACAATTTGCTCAAGGGTTAGATGCCTTGATTCAATGGCATATAGATGAGGGAGCGTTTGAACAGGCAGTGCCATACAGTCGCAAGCGAGTTACCCTTGATCCTCTTCATGAACCCGCCCACTTTCAACTTATGTATTTATATTCAGAAAGTGGGCAGCGGACAGCTGCTTTGAGGCAATATGAGCAGTGTCAACAGCTTTATGAAAGTGAACTGGGGATTAAACCTTCCCCAGCTACAAGAGAATTATATAAACAAATTAAAGCCAATCGCACCCAAACCCCAGCACCAACATTAAGCCGACTACAACAAAAATCTCACAATTTACCCACATTATCTACTTCATTTGTCGGAAGAGAAACCGAATTAGATCAGATCATAGGAACCTTCGACAAACCTGAAGTGCGTCTTTTGACCTTATTTGGGTTAGGGGGTGTGGGGAAAACACGGTTGGCTCTACAAGTTGCCCAAACCTACATCAATACGTTCAAAGATGGGGTCTGGTTTATCGATCTCGTAGCAGTCCGCTCAAGTTACTCCTTTATTTCTACGATTGCGGATACGCTAAACTTGTCTTTACGCGGAGTAGATTCATTGCAAGAGCAATTGCAAGCGACCATCAGTAACAAAGAGATGCTCTTATTGTTTGATAATTTTGAGCATTTAGCCAGCAATGCTCTCAAAATTTCAGCCCTCTTACAGCATGCTCCTCAACTTAAAATTATTGTCACCTCTCGGGTGGTGCTCAATTTAGCTGAAGAGTGGCTTTACGAGGTCGGTGGGTTAGCATACCCGGCTACAACATCCATTCCTGAGTGGGCTGACTCGGTTCTGCCTAATAATTACGGCCGCTATAACGCCGTCCAACTCTTTACCCAAAGGGCACGTCAACTTCAACACAACTTCTATCTACCGCTACAACAAACAGATGTTATTCAAATATGTCAGCATGTTGAGGGGCTACCTCTAGCTCTAGAACTTGCCGCTGCTTTGATAAGGCAAATGAACTGTGCCCAAATCGCCGAAGCAATCAAAGAAAACTTAGACTTCTTGACCTCTTTGCATGTTAATACCACAGAACGTCACCGCAGTATCCGCGCCGTATTTGAGTATTCTTGGCAGATGTTATCATCAGCCGAGCAAACCGCTTTAGCAAAACTGTCTGTGTTTAGAGGCTCTTTTTCCTATGATGCGGCGCTTGCCATTGTTGATGTCCCTCGATTCACCCTGTATGGCTTGATCAATAAATCTCTATTACGGATAAGTCGCTCTGGCCGTTATGATACGCATGAATTGCTGCGCCAATTCGCTGCCGAAAAGTTAAATAGTCCTGAATCTGTTCAGGAACAGCATATGCAATATTACACGACGCTTCTGGCTGAGAATGAGAATGCTTTATTTGGAGGGGAACAAACATTAACTTTAGCACTCATTCATGAGGAGATTGAAAATGTATATGAAGCATGGCTGTGGGCGGCTCAAAACGGCCGTTTTGCCATACTCAACAACGCATTTCATAGCTTATACAACTATCACGCCATGCGCGGTCTATACTATCAAGGCGAGCAACTACTTCAACGAACCATCCCCCTACTTGAACCTTACCTCGCTATTTCAAAACAAGAAGCAACCGCACTCACAGTCAGGCTAATGGCTAGGCAAGGGGAATATTTGTACATGCTTAGCAAATTATCACAGGCAGAAGACCGCCTACTACAAGCCCTATCACTTGCCAAGCAAATGCATATGACCGACCAAATTATGTTGACCTCTCAAACCTTAGGCGTGGTGTTGTATATTCAGGGCAATTATGCTGAGGCGCAAAAATTATTAAACGAAGCCTTAAATATGGCGACAAAACATAATAATAGGCATCGTCAAGCATATACTCGAGCAACATTAGGCGCCATTGAACAAGCACTTGGAAACTTTGAGCGTGCTCAAGAGCAACACGAAGCCAGTTTAGCTATTTACAAATCTTTAGATTATCAATGGGGGGTTGCCCAATCATTACGATTATTAGGCGTTACTGCCTTTCATGTGGAAAAATACGAAGAGGCAACAGTCTATTTGCAAAAAAGTTTAACTATCGCCCGAACGATGGATAATGATGCAACTGTCGCCATAATTCTAAATAACTTAGGCATGGTAAACCAAGCTAAAAACAATCTCTCTGAAGCACATCAAAATTTTCTAAAAAGTTTAGCTTTGGGAGAAAGCAGCCACATCTATTTAACTCAGGCAACTGTTTTACAAAATTTAGGCCGCATCATGAAAATTTTAAAACAACCTCATAAAGGAAAAAAGTATGCTCGTCAGGCATTAGATTTAGCCGCCAAAATCGAAGCTGTTCCGCTTGTCCTAGATATATTATTAGATATTGTCCCTCGATTAGGCGCCGAGCATCAACAGACCCAAGCACACATCATTACCAACTATGTTGAAAAACATCCAGCGAGTCGCTGGGAAACACAAGAACGTGCCAAGCAACTCCGAGCTCAACTAACCCCGCTACCAAACATTCCTATGCTAAAAGTCCCCGATACGATCTCATTAAATCAAGTTGTATCGAATGTCATGGAAACATACTAATTTATTTCACACCTTTATCACACCCAACAAGTAAATTATTACAAATCAATATATGTCAATCTTAAAGGAGAAATAAATGGCAGACATTGACAAATCAATATTTTACGAAGGGATAAAAAGTTCAGGTTCATCTTTACCGAGTGGGGATCTCGTAAAGCCCGGAGGGCTTTATATGATGAATGATGACGGTGGGCTTATCTTCCAGTTAAGCATGCCAGAAGGAAACCAATCAGAATCGCCGACCGGCCATTACGATTCTTCATCAAACATACTCACAATTAGAAAAGCTCACGTTCTTAGCGCAAATGAAACCCAAACAAAAACAAATGCAAGCGCAATTTCATATAAAAAATATCCTAATGTCACCTCAGATGTAGTCAGAGTTAGCAATAGAGCGGAAAGGCAATTCAGGGTTAAAATTTTCCCTAACCTAAAATTAAATCCTTTATCAGATGATGCGCTAGAAAATGCTTATTGTGTTCATGCGAACAATGGTGAGGATATTTTCTATCTGTACAATGTCCATGATATAGGCAATCAACTTCCTGTTTTTCATATTAAGGAAATCAATCCAAGTCCAAATAACGATTTTCTTCATTCCACATTAGGTGGCGTTTTATTTGTGCAATTTCTGGATAATAGCACTGGGGAAAAAAAGGTTTGTTTAGGTTATCTTGAAGAAAATTCAATATTCATTAAAAACAAAGACCATGCATTTACACAGGAAGATGAATGACAAACGCAGCATTAGTCATCGTCGGAACTGGTGTTCAAGCTGGTGTCCATCTTAGTATACAAGCAAGAGAATCTATTTGTTTGGCAGACAAAGTTTTGTATGTCATTCCAGGAGATTGGGCAGAATCGTGGATGCTTTCGCTCAATGATACGGCCGAATCGCTCATTCCATTGTATAACCAAAATCAACATCGCTTAGATACTTACGGTGATATGGTTGAGCGAATCATGCATTTTGTACGTCAGGGACTCCAAGTTTGTACAGTATTTTACGGGCATCCAGGAGTCTTTGTTACGCCATCACATGAAGCCATTGCTCTGGCGCGGCGTGAGGGATTTACAGCTGTCATGTATCCTGGTATCTCGGCTGAAGATTGTCTTTTTGCCGACTTAGGCGTCGATCCTGCCACCTGTGGTTGTCAAAGCTTTGAAGCCACTGACTTTTTAGTCCGACGGCGCCGTTTTGACCCTCATAGCCATCTTATCATTTGGCAAATTGGTGTCGTTGGACATTTAGGAAGTAAAGCGACTCAAGAAATAAATGGTCTACGGTTATTAACCGATGAATTGGCAAAAACATATGGCTTAGATCATGTCGCTATTATCTATGAAGCTGCGCCTCATCCACGATATCAATCGCGAATTGAACGCGTGTCCTTAAAAAATTTGCCAAAAACGCGCTTGATCAGCATTTCTACACTTTATATCCCGCCAAAAGCAATCGCACCTATCGACGAAACACAGCTTGCAGCTTTAGGACTAACCAGAGCAGACATTACAAAAAAGTGGTAACCAATTCACACCTTCAACAAAATGGTTTATTTTGTTGAAGGTACTTTTTGTTGCGTAAACATTATCATCACCCCGCTCACTGATTCACATCATTTAATGGTTCAGAAACATGTTGTGGTATTCAGGAAATAGCACGTCAACGGCCGTTAAGTCAAAATCTTCTAACGACCGAGGCTGATTCCCCTTTTTCTCCCGACCGTGATCGTCAAGGTATGCTAGCATTGCGATATTTGCCGCTTCACTAAGCACCTCTCTAAAAAATCGCTTATAAATTTACTCAATCCCGCCCGTCACATTGGGTGCAAACTCAGAAAAGCACAGGTCGATAAGATTTTCATCCGGCATTTGATGTGTTTTTGAAAATTCTAAACCCTTATTTAGTAAGAAAGTTGTTTTCTCAAGCGTGTGTTGGCCAAATGTTTTCGAGATGGCGTCACATGATTTGGGAATAATGCCGATATAGGCCAAGCATAGGAACAGTTTAGCCATGCTGAAGCGTGCATCAGGAAATTGAGCCAGCAACTGAGGTAAAAAGGCCGTATGATAAGGGTCTTTCATAAGCCAAGGTTTATTGTTACAAATATTAATGAAATAGAAAACGGCCGTTCTGGAGCAAGAAACGGCCGTTTTCAGGGAAGAGAGTATTGGAGCGAACTCTATGTTAATAATCGGAAAGCCATTGTCCTGCTTGAATAGCGATACAAGCTTTCCGTCTACCTACTTAAGGAATATCCACCTCCGTCTCGCAGGAGAAGCCTTCATCAAAGCCAGCGCCACCATCACAGTAGTCGACTGAGCTACCACCAAACAGCAGGTCGTACCCATTGCCACCGTACAGTTCATCACGTCCAGAACCACCTTCTAGGTCGTCCCAGCCATCATTCCCTTCGATGTAATCGTTACCGTTTTGGCCTAGCAGCCAGTCATCACCATCATTCCCGATGAGGATGTCATTGCCGCGTGCACCTTCGATGATGTCATCATCTTGGCCTCCGTAGATTTCGTCATTGCCGCTGCCGCCGTTGATATAATCATCACCACGATTACCAACTAAGATATCGTTACCGCTTTGACCCGCAATCACGTCTGCACCGCGACCACCAAAGATGACGTCGCTACCGCTGTTGCCCTGGAGTTCATCCGCACCGCGTCCACCAAAGATGATGTCGTTGTTCCGGTCACCCCAGATATAGTCGATACCCCGACCACCTTTCAAGAAGTCGTCTCCGTTGCCGCCGCGAATAGTATCGCTACCTTCACCACCGCAGATGATGTCGTTCCCGTTACGGCCGTAAATGGTATCATTACCACCCAGCGCCACAATCACGTCATCCCCGTTGGTCCCGCGAATGGCGTCGTCCCCTTCCGTTCCCACAATCGTGGCCGGCACGCCGTGACAGAAGAAGCCTTCGACGACGGTGACTACGGCCGTATCTTCATTGTTGGTCAGGTCTGGGTCTGCCTCGCTACCTGTTACCGTCGCTGTGTTGCTCAACTCACCAATTGAGTCTGCCATCACGTCGATGGTGACGGTTGCTGCTGAACCAGACTCAATATCGCCCAGTTCACAGAGGATGTCCCCATCTTCTTCGGTACAAACGCCCTGGCTTGTCACGATAGCATCAAAGTTGACGTCGGCTGGTAAGGTGTCGGAGACATTAACGGCCGTTGCCACGGCTGGACCACTGTTCTCCACCACAATGGTGTAGGTGAACATTTCTTCAACGTTCACTGTTTCACTGCTGGCTGTCTTGCTAATGCTGAGGTCAGCCTCGGTGCCAACCACTACTTCGTTGACCGTCACGGTCACGGTGGCGGTGTCTGTGCCGCCGTTATTATCGGTGACGGTGTATTCAAACGTATCCGTGCCGAAGTAGCCGGCGTCCGGCGTATAGGTCACATCCGTACCATTGTTTACCACTGAGCCATTGGCTGGGTCAGTGGTGCTTTCAACGGCTAAGGTATCTCCGTCGCCGTCGGTATCATTGGCCAGCACGTCGATTGTGATCACCACATCTTGATCCGTTGTGGCGTTGTCATCAGTGGCCACTGGGGCTGCATTCACTTCATTGACCGTTACTGTGACCGTTGCTGTATCGCTACCACCATTGTTATCAATGACGGTGTACTCGAAGGTATCTGTGCCGAAGAAGCCAGCGTCTGGCGTGTAGGTCACGTCCGTGACGTTGTTGACCACGACCCCATTGGCTGGGTCGGTCACACTGTCCACGGTTAAGGTGTCACCGTCTGCATCACTATCATTAGCGAGAACATCAATTGTTACAGCCACGCCTTCATCGGTGCTAGCGGTGTCATCCACGGCCACTGGGGCATCGTTCACGTCGTTGACGTTGACGGTCACGGTCGCCGTTGCGGAGCCTCCGTTGCCGTCAATGACGGTGTATTGGAAGGTGTCGGTCCCAAAGAAGCTGTCGGCTGGGGTGTAGGTCACATCTGTGCCGTTGTTCACCACGGCCCCATTGGCTGGGTCGGTCACGCTGTCGATGGTTAGGTCATCTCCGTCAACATCCATATCGTTGGCGAGAACATCAATCGTAACAGCCATGTTTTCACCGGTTGACTGTGAATCGTCGGCTGCAACAGGGTTGTCATTCACTGCATTAACGGTGACGTTGACGGTGGCCGTATTGCTGCCGCCGTTGCCATCGATAATGGTGTAGGTAAAGCTGTCTGCCCCGTTGAAGTCTGCGTCTGGCGTATAGGTCACATTCGTGCCATTGTTGAACACAGCACCGTTGGCTGGGTCGGTCACGCTGTCGACGGTCAGGTTGTCCCCATCTAGATCGCTATCGTTGTCAAGGACATCAATGATCACTGCCACATCTTCGTCTGTTGTGGTGCTATCATCGACGGCATCTGGCGCGTCGTTTTCATTGTTGACCGTCACGGTCACCGTTGCCGTCGCGGTGCCACCGTTGCCGTCTGAGGCTGTGTATTCAAAGGTATCAACCCCGCTGAATGCCGCATCTGGCGTGTAGGTGACGTCGGTACCGTTGTTACTCACTGACCCATTGGCTGGGTCGGTCACGCTATCAACCGTCAGGGTATCCCCATCTGCATCGCTGTCATTTGCAAGAACATCGATGATAACGGCCGTGTTTTCGGCCGTTGACTGGGCATCATCCGTCGCCACAGGCACATCATTAACGGGGTTGACCGTCACGTTGACCGTGGCCGTATCGCTACCGCCATTGCCATCCCCAATGGTGTAGGTAAAGCTGTCTACGCCATTGAAATCTGCGTTTGGCGTATAGGTCACATCGGTGCCATTGTTGGTCACCACACCATTAGCTGGGTCGGTCACGCTGTCGATGGTTAGGTCATCTCCATCTAAGTCGCTATCGTTGTCGAGGACATCAATGGTGACAGCATTGTCTTCATCCGTGCTGGCCGAGTCGTCAACCGCATCTGGCGCATCGTTTTCGTTGTTCACCGTAATCGTAACTGTTGCGGTATCTGACCCACCGTTGCCATCGATGATGGTGTAGGTAAAGCTGTCTGACCCGCTGAAGGCTGCGTTTGG
>JBCCFD010000069.1:0-24145 GCA_039029915.1 Chloroflexota bacterium | reverse complement strand
GCTGGATCCAGCAGGTTGTCCCCCATCGATCCGCCAAGAACGACAAGTTTGTCGTTTGCCTTGGCAAAGTCCTCGGTGGGTGACACAGAGAACCGCAGAGTTACACAGAGATTTTAGAGAATGATGAAACTTTAAGTAATATCAAATTAAAATTTCAAGTTGTGTAAAGGCTCTCAGAGATTTTTTTCTCTGCGAAACTTTCTTTTAAATCTCCGTGGTTCTCTGTGTTCCTATTCCTCTATTCCACTCTACTCTTATTTAAAATCGCCCCATCATGCAAAACCACCACTTCATCTGCATACTCATCTACCAAATCATCATGCGTCACCACAAGGAGCGTCATATTTTCCGCTTTGACGATATCCTGAAACAGTTGCAGGATGATGCGAGCCGTTTCGCTGTCTAATTCACCAGTGGCTTCGTCGGCCAGAATGAGCTGGGGCTTGGTGGAGATAGCCCGAGCAATGGCAAGACGCTGTTGCTGTCCACCCGACATCTCATAAGGGCGATGGGTGGCCCACTTTTCGAGACCTACCATATTTAAAACTTCGTAAGCGCGACCTTTGCGCTGTCTTCGCGGCACGCGCGCAATGCGGAGCATGAGTTCCACGTTTTCGTAAGCGGAAAGTGTGGGCAGTAAACCAAAAGATTGAAAGATGTAACCCACATTTTTTCGCCGCCACTGGGTAAGCTGTGAGCTACTTAAGTTTGCCAATTCGCGGTCAAAAATTTTGATAGAGCCGGAGGTGGGCTGGTCGAGTCCGCCAACGCAGTTAAGAAGCGTTGTTTTACCACTGCCAGAACGACCTTTGATGGCTAAAAACTTACCCTGCGGCACCTGCAAATTCACTTTTTTAAGCGCAACCACCTGTTGAGCGCCGGGGTTATAGATGCGCTCTAGTTCTTGAATATCAATGGCCATTGTCATGATTCATCACCCCCTTGCTGTCGTCGTCGCCAAGGGAGCCAGCGGGCAAGCCCGCGTTCAGGGGAAACGGCCGTTTCCTCCACACCATCCTCATCTGCCACCTGACCATCCGTTTCTGCTTTCTCAACTGGACTAATCACCACTTTGTCATCAATGAGTTCCAACCTGACACGGTCCTCAATGGCTAATGCTTCGCGGTATGCCTTCGGCAGCTGCAACCGCCCTGCCGAATCCAAAACGGTCAGTTCCTCAAACTGCTCATCCGTATCCTGAGACTCATCAGATTGCTCAGTTTGCTTAACACGCACCGTTTCACTCGACGTTTTACCATCCCGAATAGAGACGACCCGATCAACCTGACGCGCCACGTGTGGGTCATGGCTGACAATGATGGTGGTCAAGCCTAACTCTTGGTTAAGCTGTTTGAGCGCGTCATACACCGTTTGGGCTGTGACAGAATCAAGCTCCCCCGTGGGTTCGTCAGCCAGAAGGAGGGAAGGCGTGTTGGCGAGCGCTACCGCAATCGCAACGCGCTGTTGCTCACCCCCTGAGAGTGCCGGAAGATAATGGTCTTTTCGATCACCCAACTGCACCATTTCCAAGAGATAGTTGGCCCGTTCACGCGCCTGTTTGCCTAAAAAGCCCGCAATCGTCATCGGAAAGCGAACGTTTTCAACGGCCGTTAAATACGGAATCAAATTACGTACCCCCTGCTGCCACACAAATCCAACTTCGTTGCGCCGATATCGATTCAGGGCGCGATCCGAGAGCTTGAGCAAATTATGATTATTAACGATGACTTGCCCAGCAGACGGCCGTACCAACCCACCGAGCACGTTGAGCAAGGTCGTCTTGCCGCTTCCGCTGGCGCCAACGATACCCACCATCTCTCCTTTGTTAATCGTAAGCTCAAGCCCCTGCAGAGCCAGCACTTCGATTTCGCCCGTCTGGTAAATTTTGACGAGATTGTCACAAACAATAAGCGGCTCAGCCATGCTATACCGTCTCCCCCATCTTGATCGATTCAAACACTTTGAGATTAACCAAACGCCACATCAACGCCGCCAAAGCAAAGACAAAGAGGAGTCCAAACAAAATGTACACTTGCGTGATGGCGTCCCACGCAATCTCGACGAGATACGGCGGAGCGACCTCATTGATATTGGCACTGACCTGCAAAAAGGGAATAAACTGCTGACTGACGCCTACGCCTAACAGCGTGCCAATCAACAGCCCTGAAATGATGAGCAGGAATAGCTCCCACGCCACCATGACGCTCATTTCACCCCGCGACAGGCCAACCGCGCGCAATATCCCCATCTCCACAGACCGCCGTCGGAAGGAGAAAAGGGTGTATAAAAAGAAGCCTAAAACAGTCAGCAAAGCGGAAGCAATAAAACCCACGGATAGAATGCCAAACAGCCCTTGCCGCTCTGGTTGGGCTTGGGCGTTTGCTACAAGCGGTCTGGGCTGTCGCCAAGTGGAGTTGGCCAGCTGGCGCTCAAAGAGTTCTTGTCGAAAAGCTCTTTCTTCTAGCACACCATCCGTTTTCGCCCAAACGCGGTAGGGGAATTCACCCCCCGCTTTTTCAAAGATGGTGTTCAAATTGCCAACGAGCAATATGTCGTTAGGAGAAGGTGTCCATGTAGGGAAGTAGTCGAATGTGCCGACGATGACGCCGTCGAACTCAACGGCCGTTCCATCCAAAATAACGGAATAGCGCAAGGTGTCACCCACCACAATTGTGCTCCCTTCAATCAGCGATTCAGGCACCAAAATCCCCTCTAAATGATTCCCGAGCGCATTCATCAGCGTCCCTAGCCGATAGCGAGAAAAGTCCCAGCGCCAGTAGGCGACGTCTCGAAAATCTGCGTGATCAACGCCAATAAATGTGCCGCGCACGGCACGGCCGTTGACCTGACTGCGCATCTCATATTGGCCCACACGCGTCGCCCTATTAATACCCGGAATCGTTTCATATTCGGAAGCAGGTAAAAATGTAAACGTACTTTGCGGCTCACTGCTTGCCCCAAAAGCTGGCGGTGGAGGTGGGAAGGTGGCTAAATTGAGCTCTGCCCCAATTTGATAAAAGTTTTCATCATAAAGTTGCAAATCTACCGTTCGGGCAAGAGAGGCAGTGAAAAGGGCCAAGCTAACCGTCAAAATGAGCAAGCCCAGCGGCGTGCGATAATGATTGGGGGTCCGCGCCAGATACCGCACCGCTTGGAGCAGGCTAATGCTGTCACTATTGGTGAGCAACCAGCCCAACCCTCGCATCAACCACGGCAAAATACGTAGAAAAAAGAGCGTCAGCGCAAAAATAGCGAGGGCTGGGAGTAAAATAAGTAGCGGATTTTGGAATGGATTGGCGACTGATTCATCTGCAGCAATCACTGCAATTGTCCCCTGTTGACGCAAAAGATAAAAGCCATACCCCACAATGCCAACCAACAGTAAGTCGAGCCAAGCCCGTTGCCACCAAGGCTGAACCAAAGATCGAGCCTGCTCTTGCTTAAAGGTAATAATCGTATGCTTGGATGCTGCAATGACCGGCGTAATTCGGGCAATCAAAGCGAGACCAATGGCTACCCCACCGGCAATCAAGCCAGCTTGGGTGAGGGCGACGCGCACAACGGTAGTGTCTGAAAAATCGAGAAAACTGCGTGACCGCGCCATCAACTGCGTCAAGCCAATTGCCAAAAAGGTGCCAAGAACAAACGCGATCACGCCCAAAAAGAGCCCTTCTAACAGGGCCATGCTAATGACCTGAGAAGGTGTGCCCCCTCGACTACGCAAAACGGCGATTTCATTTTTCTGCTGATTCACCGCTAATCCGACAACCAGCCCAATGAAGGAAAGCACCAGCCAAATCGGCGGCACATCAAAGGTGAACAGCAAAATGGCGAGTTCGGCGACCGCTTGACGGTATCCCTGCAGTTGCGTGGTTGGTGAGATAAATTCGGCCGTATTGGGCAACAGATTGTCGATTTCCTGCTCAATTCGTCGCGCTCTCACCACTAAACCATCGACATTGTTGGTATCAACCTGCCGACCATCCATCACCAAATACCACAGGGCTAAATCAATTTCATTTTGAACGGCTGGAGAGATGACGTTGACGAATGTCTCTTCGTGGACGATTAGGAGTTCATTGAAAGCACTCGGACTGTAAAACCAAAATGGGGCAGCCTCATCAACGGGAATCCAAATACCAACAACTCGAATGCGGAACGTCTCTTGACGGTCTTTGACTTTATGATTGAGGGCGATGTACTCCTCACCCACCTGCCAGCCTACCTGCTCGGCAAAGGGGAGGGTGATCAAAACCTCAATCGGTTCGCTGGTGGAGGAGGTCGGAAAGGCCCCTTCGATGATTTGAATGTTGTCTTCAATGCCGGTTGTAGTCGCAAAGCCCCCAAACCCCAACGCGCTAAGGTTGTTGTACTCAACGCTGTCTGTAGGAAATAACTGATAGTTGGGTGTTTCGAGATGACGAATGGCAAATTCAAGCGGCAAATTTAAAACCTCATCTGCCTCGTTGAGAAGGTAGCTGTTGACCTCTTGAATATCTTCCCACTGAATTGAGCCGTGCCAAGACCCGATGTAGTTATAAAGAAATGCCCAAGGTGGGCGCCGCTGATCATCCAATGCCGAGAGCCGATCTTCTAAAATGCGGAAGTTCACAGCATCAGCATAAAGGGGAACGGTCATGAGCAAGGCAACCGCCATGGTTAAACCAAAGGTGGTGGCTAATGTCATGCCAAGCTGAGCCCACAATCGTTTGAGGGTCAGCTGGAAGATGGCGAAGATTTGGAGGATTGGTTTCATAAAGTTATGGCCCAATCACAACCTGCCCCTCTTCAAGGCCAGATTCGATTTCAATCCGCTGGTTGTTTTGTAAGCCAATGGTGATGTCGATACGCTTTTGGGTGGCACCGTCTTGGATGACGACGAAAGAACGGCCGTTAAATTCTCGCACCGCCGCTGGAGGCAACCACAGCACCTCTTGTCGCTCATCAAGCTGGGCATTCATCGTTACCCGATCCCCTGCTTCAAACTCTGCTGATTCCGCCTCATTGTCAAACGAAATGCGAACGGGACAGCTGCCATCAGCCGGTTGCTCAGCCGAGCCAAAGGGGGCTGGCATTTCATAAATTGTTAGCAAAACGGGGTCGCCAATTTGATTGTTGCGTAACAGCGTCACGCTCATCCCTTCCGCCAGCTCTGCCAAGTCGCACCCCGGCGTGATGGCATTGACCTCAACCGAAGAAAGATCAGCAATAATGGCAACCGTTTCATTTTCGATGACGACGTCGCCAACCTTTGGCGTAATGGAAAGGATTGTGCCGCTCGTTGAGGCGATGAGGGTCGATTTTTCAATTTCTGCCCGTAGCTGGTCCACTTCAAGTTGGGCTTGTGCAATTTGGGCTTCCAAGGCAGGATCAACGCTGTTGGTAAGCTGATCAACGGCAAATTGGGCACGTTTTAAATCGAGGGTCAGCAAATCAATTTGCAGTTTTTCTTCAGCGGAAACCACGTCAATACCAGCTACCGAAATGTTGTATTGCGCATAAGCTACTGACAAATATTCCCGTGCTTCAATCAGTCCCCGTTCTGTAGCCCGCCGCTCTTCTATGAGAAAATCTGCGCGCCAGGGATCTTCAAGTTCCCAATCACGACCAGGGTCGTGTGCCTTATCAAAAGCCTCCTGGGCATCATTGACAAAACGCTGAGCCTGAGCAATCTGCACATTGATTGATGTCAAGTTGCTGTTTGCACTGTCAGAGCCAGCTTGTTCAATCGCAAAGTCGAGACGGAGTTGAATTATATCGCGATCGATTTCAGCTAGAAAAAGCTGGTTGGCAATGGCGTTTTGCACCTCTTCTAGTTGACCTTGGGCCAAACCTAAATTCGTTTCAGCAAAGGCAAGTGCTTGCTCAAGGTCCTCTGTATCGAGCCGAATGAGCATATCCCCTTCAGCAACGACATCATCTCGCTTTACAAGCACCTCAGTTACGCGACCTGAGGTTTTAAATTCGAGCGGCGTTTGCTGTTGTGGAACGACTCGGCCAGACAATATTTTTTCTGACACAACGCTCCCCGTTTCGACGGTATAGGTTGGCTTTTCGATAGTGGCGGCGGTGGGAACGGCCGTTGGTTCGTTGTCAGGGCTGGGCTGGCGAGGATCGGTGACGGGCTGTAAAGCACAACCGATAAGAAGTATGAGAAGTGGTAAAAAGAAGAGTTTCCGAAACATAAGGTTGTTCTTTGTCATAATTCTCCGGGAGGTTTAATTTAGAGCCATCATCATTTACTAAACCTCCCAGAGGATGCTGATTAAGTGAAACGAAGTTCCTGCTTTGAAAAAAACGATGGCTACAAACTTCGTTTCCTCGAGGTTCCGAAGCTTTTTTCTAACAAGGGTTTCTATCTAGAAACTTCGGAACACTTAACTGTTTACTGTGTAAATGCCCCATAGTGATTGATGATTTTTGAAGCATGTTTGGCACCTGCTTCTAATGCTTGTTTTATATCGCCATGGCGAAAGTAGTTTACGGTAAATGCGGCTTGAAACCCATCACCACAGCCGGTGGTGTCAACGACTTTTAACACAGAAACGGCCGTTTGCCGCCACATCCTTCCTTTTTGAATGGCACAGCTGCCACCTGAACCCAATGTCACCACAATAAGTCCCTCAACTCGCGCAGCGATGGGGCGTATTTGCTCAATCGTTTGTTCATCCCCGCTCAAAAAAGCGAGGTCAATCGATTCAATAAAAGGAAGCGCCACTTCTTTAAAATTCCCATCTGACCAATCACCAAAATCCATCACCCGCTTGAGCTTCCCTTCGGTGAGCATCATCAGCTGCGTCGTCATATCTTGTGGCCACACGCTATAAAAAAGAGTCACTAAAATGTCGTGTTGCAAAATAAAGTCTGCAATCTCGTTCGTTAAGCGTAATTGGTCAAGGACATTAAGATGGTAAGTACCTTCTGGAAAGACACGCTCGCCGTTTTCGTAGACCTCAATGCCACAAACGGCCGTTTCTCCCTCAATCATCGCCACATGTGAATAATCAACCTGTTCCTTTGCCAACGTCTCCAACACCAACTGTCCACCAGAATCGGTGCCTACACAGCTTACCAATGAAACGGTTTCGGCACCGCATCGTTTGGCGTTGACGGCAAAGTTCAGCGAAATGCCACCGACAAAGGTTTGGTCTTGTTTGTAGTAGTTATCGACGGTGATTTCACCGATGGAAATAATTTTCATAGCAATTTAAACGAGACCTGACGGGTTTTGAAAACCCATCAGGTCTATGGTTAGTTAAAAGAATCCAATTCTAAAAGTTCAAAATCAAACCCATTTTCCACTGTTGACCCGACTAATCGAAAACCTTCTGCTTGTTGCGATTCCTCTAAAACAAACTCAAGCAGTTGATAGCCTGCACGAGGATTCAGTTCAGAAGATTGGGCTCTGTTCAAGCGGGCTGAGACCCACTCCCCATCGATCATGAGCTCAATATCAACCGACTCAAATCCCCCACCGCGTCCTTCAACAAGCCGAATGGTAGAAATAGTTACGGGCTGAGAATAGGAAACTTCGAGTGTCACGGCCGTTTCCTCTCCATCGACTTCAAAAGTTGTTGGCAGGACAAAAATCTCACGCCCTGAAAAGTCAAATTCGACGCCGTCGACAAGAACGGCCGTATTTTCTGAATGGGTGCTAGAAACGGCCGTGGCTTCAAATTGATTATTGTTACTCGCTAAGTAAAGACGATGGGTAGGGTTTTGCATCACAGCCGCAGAAGGTCTTTCAGGTAGCGTCCAATCCCCGTTGTTCACCTCACCACCTGCATCAACAATGACCGATTCTACCAGCGGAATCATTCGTTCTGCCATCAATGCGAAGGTATCTTCAGCTTCCCCATCGTCAGGTAAATAATCTGGCACCTCATCCCGTGTATGCCAACTGTGATATCGATCGGCAATCTCACGGTCAGGAAATTGAGCAACTAACGCATCATACCCCATCATCAAACCCAATAGACCGCCCATTGTCGAAGTACCATTATCCGAATCCCAGCCAGAAAGGGTCCCAATTTGCACAGTGCGCTTGTAATCACCCTGACCGTATAGTAGGGCAATGAGGCCCGTGGCAAAATTAACGGAAGATTCCACCCAATCACGATAAACAAATCCATTGTCGCCCGCATTGTGATGGTATCGTTCGTAGACGCGATCCCGCGTTCGTTCCCAATCGTTGATATCTGGATTGGAGCTGAAGTCAGTCAGTACGAAATCCACAATATCGGCTGTTTTTGAGCTATCCGGAATATATTTCCGCGCCTCTTCGACAAGCCAAACAACCTGCTCCTCAGGTGGCATATTGGGATCAACTTGACTACCCAATGCATAAAGCACCACATAAAACTGGGCCGCGTGAGCTGAATAGCCCGAGGCGGTCACCTGAATGGGCAAATCAGCAAGTTCGAGCGCTTTTTCTGGTAGGCCAGGGGCAAACGCGCCAAAAAATTCGGTGGTTAGCTGCGCATCAATCATGAGCGAGTTGGGATTGACAGCCAGCATGCTGGTCACTGGTGGCTCTGCATTGAGGCGCATCAATGCCCGCGCCGCATCATTTGAAACCCAAATGTTACGATTGATATGAGTCTCCCACCCCTCCGCGATTTGGGCCGCGCTTAAGTAAGGGGTTTGATGTTGGTCCATCATATACAAATAGGCGTACTCGATGTCGGTGTCGTCATCTGCAAACCAAGGGTCCTGGAAGACAAAGTCAATGTTTTCGTCCTCTTGCCACTCCGTAACGGCAATGCGCAGTGTGCCCCAATCTTCGTCTGTGTAAAAAGGGGCTTCTTGGCGAACGCGTTCGGTGACCAACCCCGTCCAGTTCGCAATAGTGGAACCCAGCCACATGCCGTGGAGGCGCTGTTGATAGGCAAGGCTGTCGTGGGTAAGGGGTGGAGATGGGGTGGAACGGCCGTTGCATCCAATCATTAGGAGCGTTGTTGAGAGCAAGAGGATAATTATTTTTTGCATGGGCAAAAATAAAAAATCAATAATTGTTAACAATTATTGATTTTTTATTTGAATCATCCATTCGGCGTTACAGTCACGGCCTCAGACGCCATACGACCCTCTTCACAAATGAGCGCGACAGCACCAGAGGTTAACGGCCGTTCACCATCCACTATATCAAACAACATTTCACCATTCACCCAGCCTTGAATTTGATTGCCTGCTACCTGCAGTTTCAAATCATAGGTGCTTCGCAAACGCCAACCAATATCCTTTTCGGCAAGAACGTGATTGCCATCGAACGCTTTTACTAATTGTGCTTTGCCGTCGGGGGCCAGCATCAGGCCATAGTAGCGACGCATTCCCTGCACTCGTGCGCCAATCCCTGATGATTTCACCATATGGGGTGTAATTTCAGATTGAACGGTGTAATCTTCCCATTGTCGAGTCCCCTGCATCAGCAAACCGGTACCTTCATTTTGCACAAGACGAAATGCTTCTGGGAAACGAGGATTGTACTCATCGATCCCGTTGATCCACGCCCGACGCCACATGTCGCCTTCGTAAGACGGCCGTTTTAACGTTACATTGGGTGCGCCCTCCCACGTCAGATAATCTAGATAAACAGTGCCATCCGTCGCCTTGGCGCTGCTAATCTCAACACCAATACCCGCAATCGGCCCTTCCTCAGATAAATCTAACGTCCAACTTAGCTCCTGATAGCCACCTGCCGAAAGTTCAACAGACTCCCCTTTAATTTTCATAAGGCCATCTTTTTCACCAAACACATTGATGTAAAGGCACGCCGTCAACGGCAAGGGGTTTTCGCTATCAGCCATAATCCCCGCCTTCACCATTTGCCCGTTGTAAATGGTCGGGGAGGCAAATAGAGTGTAGCCACGATTCTCAAAATAAGTGGCAATTTCTTTCGACGGGGTGAAGGTTGGGGTCGCCACCCGCGCCACACGCCCGGGCGCAATGCGGTGGCAATGAATGGCTAAACTGCGGCTGCCAGCCTTGCTGTTACCAGCCACATTTTCAATAGTAGCCGCCCCTTTGGCTTCAACACTGCCCTCTAATTGGAATCCCTGCACGGCACCCGGCAAATCAAAGTGGAAACGTGCGCCCCCTTTTGGTTTAAGAGGCGCTTCCTCTTCCATGCCGCGGGCTGTGTTAACGATGTCATAGGTCACCGTTACGGCATCATTGATGGCGCTGCCGCCGTCTGCAGTGGGGATATACAAGCGGTCGGCCACAGGCCCACGCCAGTCTGGCCCAGCATCGATGCCTGCCAACCCATTTTTAATGCCTAACAAACAGCCAAGATTGCCTGAATTGCAGTCTGTATCCCAACCTGAAGTGTTCACAATCATCAATGATTTTTGGAAATCATCATCCCCATACAGCAATGAGTGTATGATCAAGCCGTGATTTGGAACCATATGACAATTGCCGCCGTATTTATCGTAGCCATAGCTTCCAGCCAGCAGTTCGCGCGCTTTGCGCCAATCGGGTTCTTTGGCGTGCCACTCACGAATTTCGCTAATCATGTGGTAAATGATGGAATCTTTGGGAATAAAAGAGACACCGCAATCAAGCAATTTGTTAATGTCGCTTTCAACAAACGCCTGAGCTTCCATAGCTGCTAGCACCTGTGCGCCATAAATGGCTTCTCCATCATGGCTTACTGAGCTGGCACGTCGTGCCAAATCAGCTGCTTGTTCAGGATCACCTGGCGAAACCATCGCCCAACCATCAATAAAAATTTGCGACCCAATTTGCTCGGCAACCACCTTGCTATTCATAGCAATGGAACCGCTTTCTGGGGCTTGAATACCCTTTTTTAGCCTAAGATAAGCCGTGTGTTCGGTGGAGTTACCTAAGCCCCCCCACCAGAGAACGGTGCGTTCTTCGATGAGGTAGTTGAGCCACGTTTGACCAATTTGAGCGGCTGTGAGCCCTTTGTCGTGGTCATAGTCTGGCAGAGCCCGTAAAAAGGCAAAGGTGCCGCTAATATCATCATCGGTCACAATAAGAGGGACGTTTAGTTTTTCATGAACGTAATAGTTGATCTCCCCAAGATGCTCCATGATGCGATCATATCGCCAACCCTCAAACGGCCGTCCCAGATAGACCCCAATAATTTTCCCCAAAACGCCAGCATAAACCTTCTCGACATAGTCGGCACTGAAACTCATATTTTCCTCTCTTCAATTCTAAGTATTTATTTATGGCAGACCTGACAGGTTTTTTAAAGTATCTACCCATTTACGGGGAAATCTGTCAGGTCTTGGTGAATATTTCTATAATTTCACACCACCCTGCGTTAGCCCTTCAATAAAGCGGCGCTGTAGACTCAGGAAGATGATCAGAACAGGGGCAATCATCATAATCGCCGCCGCGCTGGTTAACCCCCAATCGCGACTAAATCGACCCACAAACGCAGTGTAGCTGGTCGTGACAGGATAAAGATCAGGGTTCGTGACGAAAATAAGCGCTGTTTGATACTCACTCCAAACGCCTAAAGCAGTGACTAATCCAACTGTCAAGAAACCGGGCCAAGCCAAGGGTAAAATGACATGTCGGAAGACCTGATATTCATTCGCCCCATCAATTCTGGCCGCATCTTCCAAATCACTTGGAATAGCCAGCATAAAGGCTCGTAAAAGAAAGATCGCAAAAGGTGCCCCGCCTGCCGTATATATAATGATGAGACCCAACAGATTATTCACCAGCCCTAAGGTTCGCCACAGAATAAATAAGGGAACGACATAGAGCCAGAATGGGATGGTTGTACCCACAAGTAAGACAACCATGTATGCATTCCCACCGGGTGGTTTGAGGCGGGCAAGGGAATAGGCGGCTAAGCCGCATAGTGCTAACTGAAGCGTGACGGTACTCACAACCAAAAAGGCACTATTCCCCATCGTGTTCGCAAAGTTACCTTGGGTCCAAGCATTTGGGAAGTTTTCCCAAACGATTTCTTGTGGTGGGCCAAGGGGGTTTGTGCCAATTTCGGCCGTTCCCTTCAATGAATTAAAAACCAATACCAAGATAGGTGCTAAAGCAAACGCCAAAAGGACACCCATGATGATGTAGTTGGGGACTAAGCTAGGCTCACGCCCTTGTTTAAAAATACTTCGTAAGGCGGTCATATTTCGACTCCTCTTCGACGAAGGAATACAACGAATCCCATAATTAACATCGCAAATGTACTAATTGTTAAACCAACCGCAGAAGCATATCCTGCTTCAAAACGATTAAAGGCTTCTTTATATAAGAAGGTACCTAATACTTCAGACGCACCGGCTGGACCACCCTGTGTTAGGAGCCAAACATAGTCAAACACGAGGAAAGACCATATGGCTGTCATCATGAGCATGAAGGCCAGTGTTGGTAAAATTCCGGGAACAGTGACATACCAGAACTCCTGTACGCGCGTTGCACCGTCGATACGGGCCGCTTCATAAAGTTCAGGAGGAATTGACTGCATGGCTGTTAAAAAGAGGATGAGGAGGAATACCCAGAAGTGCCAATTATCCACAAATGCAATGGAAAAGAGAGCCGTATCTGGATTCCCAAAATATGCCCGATTAAATTGTTCAAACCCTCGATCACCTAGCCAAGCCCCAATACCTCGACGAGGGCTAAGCAAGTTGCGCCAAATGGCAACGACAACAACGCTTGGCAGTACATAGGGAATAAAGATAGAGGTACGTAAAAACATAGCCCCGCGCTTTATCGGTGCCAACATACTTGCCGCAATGAGTGCCAAAATAAAGGGAACGGATAGAAAGAAAATCATCCATCTTAAATTATTTCCGAAGGCAATGCGGAAGTTTGAATCTTCAAAAAATAGTTTTCTAAAGTTTTCTAAGCCAATAAATTCAGCTTCCCCTATCCCGGACCAATCGGTCAAGGAGTAGCCGATGGCTGAAATGGAGGGTCCAATCACGACCATCACATAAAGAATCGTAATCGGTGCGATGAAAACCCACGGCAGGATTTTTTGTCGGAAAAACGGCCGTTTATCCCAGCGCACATTCGATTGAGGACGAGAGGGTACCAATTCAATATTTCCACTGTCCAAAGTTGTTTTTTCAGTCATAAACGTAACTCCTTGAACGATAAACGAATAAAGTATGGGTTGGTCAGAGCTTTTTCAAGCTCTGACCAACCCAACACATATCTAATTTATCTCAAGATCGGATTATCTGTCAGGAATTGGTGGAATTTCACCCGCTGCGAGCTCCTCTTGGAAGAGATCGTTTAGACCTGTCAAATATTCTTCTGACGTAATATCACCCGCCCATACCTTTTCTATTTCTTCATAGATATAGACATCAGATTTTGGTGGCCAAAAAGTCCATGTTGTGTACCCATATTCACCTGCTACAACTGATGATGAAATGGATTCAAACATATTCGCAATACGTGGGTCAATACCTGTGATGGTACCTTCTGGAATAACGACAGGGGCTGGTGCTTTACCACAATTAACAAAGGCTGCGGCCTGCATTTCAGCAGAGAATACCCAATCGAGATATTCAGCTGCATTTAATGGGTGTTCGGTATTGCCATTGATAGAACTGGTGTTACCCATACCAATATCAAAGACAGCCTCGCCAGCATTACGAGTTGGCATTGGGAACCAATCCCATTCATTGCCACCGGTTTCTTCGCTAAACCAGGTGTTGTTAATGCCATCTGCGGCCCATGTACCTTCGATATTCATCGCCGCTTCGCCAGAGCCAAGCATGGCATGGAAATCATCAAAAGTGGTGGTGTAATAGAATTCTAAACCACCCATGTACCAGCCATTTTGTTGAGCTTCATTGAGCAAGTCGATTGCCAAAACAAAGTCAGGATCGGTCCAAGGAACCTGCCCGGTCAACGCTTGATGGACCTTGTCGGGGCCCGCTACGTGGTTGAGGTAGTTACCAACATGCCATTCGTTAGCTGGGCGCCATTCTGCATTCGCATGCGCAAAAGGAATAATGCCGGCGGCATCAATTTCTGCGGCCAAAGCATGGAGTTCATCAACGGTTTGAGGAACTTCCCAGCCCATATCATCAAAGAGGGTCTTGTTGTAATATACAACCAAAGTCTCTAATTCATCGGGCAAGCTGTAAAGTTCGCCATCAACCTTACCCAAATTCAAAGCAAATTCAGCAAAGCTATCTTCCCAGCCAAATGTGTCTTTAAACTCTTCAAGGGACAGTAATGAACCGGCTTGAACTAGTTCAAATACAAATGAAGGACCTGGTGTTGTAAATACATCTGGACCTTCACCAGCCGCGATTGCAGGACGAGCTGAACCCCAGACATCCTCAAGGGCGACTGTTTCTACAAAAGTGGTTGTACTTTGCTCATTGAAAGAATCAATAATGGTTTCTTTAACACAGCTAGCATATTCAGTTTGACCAATCCAAACTTCAATCGTCGCTTTACCATCTTCGGCCATTTCTTCAACATCCATGGCCTCTTCTTCCATTTCCTCTTCCATTTCTTCGTCTGAGGTATCAGCTTCTTCACTGCTGCTGTCATCAGCTGCTGGGGCATCGTCGGTTCCTCCACCGCCGCAAGCCGCCAACACAAACATAAGGCTCAGCAATAAAATAAAAATTTGCCAAAAACTATTCTTCTTCATTTTTGTTCTCCTTATCTCTACCTAAAAGAATTAATAGTTTGTCCGCCGGTAATGTTGTTAAGGATAAAAATCTCGTAGCAATGGGGTATGAAATTTATTGTTCGATAGGACCTCCTTCTCCTAAAAGGTATCGTTGTAGATTTCCTTCTTTATGTACTTTCACGGAAAACCAATTGAAAAGGCACATCAACAACTTTAGCCGGTTCACTTTCTGGTGTTTGCAACTGTTCAAGCAGTAGTTTTGCCGCTTGTTTTCCGTGTTCGTAGGGGTTTTGACTGACGGTGGTTAGAGAGGGCATGATCCAAGATGATTGTGGAATATCATCAAATCCACAAACAGCGACGTCTTCAGGTACCCGGATCCCTAATTTAGTCAGTGAGTAAATCGTTTCAATCGCCATCACATCATTCGCCGCAAAAATAGCGGTGGGTCGTGACGCTTTTGGCAGGTCATTCATAAGGGAATAAACGATGTCAGCAATTCCCTCTTGACGGAAATTACCAATTCGGATGAGTTTTGGATCGTAGGGAATATTTTCTTCTTCTAAAGCTTTTTTGTAGCTGGCCAACCTTAATTGACCTGGGGGAGTATCTTGTGAACCTGCAATATGGGCTATTTTTTGGTGACCCTTTTTAACGAGGTGATTGATAAGTTGTTTGATTGCAGTTGAATGATCTTGAATCGTTTTGCTTATATCAATATCTTCTTGGGTGGAAACTTGGCCAATTGAGACAACTTTTATGCCAGCTCTGAGCAATTTTTTATATTCATCTGCGGGTAGCCGGAAGGAGACCAAAATAACGCCATCAACGCGGCGCCGAAGAATTGTATCTACAAACGATTGTTCACGAATGGGGGAGTCATCACTGTCGTATATTAAGAGCTGATAATCCTGTTGTTCAGTAATGCTTTGGGCGCCTCGGATGAGCGCTGGGTAGAAGGGGTTGGTAATGTCAGGGATAAGAAGGGCAAGTAGGTTTGTGCGGCTGGTTCGCAAGGTTTGCGCGGCCATATCTGGCTGGTAGCCAAGTTCATCAATGGCGGCTTGAACCCGTTCACGGGTTTCTTGGCTAATGCGAACATTGCCATTTTGATTATTGATGATGAGGGAAACTGTTGCCCTTGATACACCTGCTTTTTGGGCGACATCCTTTTGGGTTGGGCGCTTCATCAATCAAATTCCTCTTGCCTAAATTATTAACACGTGTTAGGTTACACGTGTAACCTAACACGTGTTAATGTACATGAGCAAAATATTTTTGTCAAATAAATGATTTGAAGTGGTTGGGATTTTTGGTCAAAGTTGATAAATATACGGCCGTTTTCTCCAAAATCACCACAACATTGCACAATTGTTTTTTAAAAATCGTGTTGCAAAAAGTGCGTACAATCCATATATTGACCATATTTTTTTAATAAGAAGGAGAGAAAAATGGGTGTCGTTGTTTTAGGAAGCATCAATATGGATTTGACCACATATGTCCCGCGCTTGCCTGCGCCGGGGGAAACGCTGTTTGGCCATTCGTTTATTACAGTGCCCGGGGGAAAAGGCTTTAATCAGGCAATGGCTGCCGGACGCATGGGTGCACCAACAAAGTTTATTGGTCGCGTGGGGGATGATGCATTTGGGAGTGGTGTGCTTGAACTAATAAAAGATGAACCAGTTGATACAAGCGGTATCGCTGTTGATAAAAATGTGGGAACGGGGTTAGCCGTCATCAATGTAGACGATGAGGCAGAAAATGCCATTATTGTGATTTCGGGTGCCAACATGGCCCATGATCAGACGGATGTGGCTCGTTGTGCAGAGGCTTTAAAAGACGCGAAGGTGTTAATGCTTCAACTGGAAAGTCCAATGGAAGCCTCAATCGAAGCGGCCAAAGTGGCGCGGCAAATGGGGGTGACAGTTATTTTTGATCCGGCTCCTGCTAAGGCGCTTCCTGCCGAAGTCTACCAACTAAGTCATGTCATGACTCCCAATGAATTGGAAAGTGAGGTATTGGTCGGTTTTCGTCCTACTGATGCCAGCTCTGCCCAAAAGGCGGCAGAGATTTTATTGGCGCGTGGGGTGGATACGGCCGTTATAAAACTAGGCGCCCAAGGCGTCTACTACCAATCGGCAACCGAAAGCGGGTTTGTTGAACCATTTAAAGTCAACGCCATCGACACCGTCGCCGCCGGTGATGCGTTTAATGGTGGTGTCGCCGTCGCCCTCTCTGAAGGCGTGCCTCTCCCCGACGCCATTCGCTGGGGGGCCGCCGCCGGTGCTCTCGCCACCACAAAGCCGGGGGCTAGCTCTGCCATGCCCACGCGTGATGAGTTGATGGATTTAATGAAGTAGAGAGAAAAGAGAAAAGAGAAGAGAATTAGCGTTGGGGTTTATCCCGATGGGAGTAATCCGTGAATCAAAAAAAACTCCACAAGCCAAACTATTCCCCTGAGGATTTGGTGCGTCTTAACGAAACGCCGCCGGCGCATATTGCCGAATTTTTAAACGAACCCTACACCTTAGCACCAGAAAAAATCGAGGAATATCTTGAAAAAGGGCATATCAAATTAGAGCAGGTGATTAGCGGAGAACCGCTTCGCTATTATCGTGAGCTGATTGGTTTAGCAGTAGGGCACTTCTTTAAAGATGACGGCCGTTCCCTAGACGAAAAGCGGGTTTACGAACGGAGCTTTTTGCAGGCATTTAATCTGTGGCCACATCATAAGGCGATTGCAACCTTTGTGCAGTCATTCCGATTTGCTGATCTAGCGCGTCAGTTGATGCAGGTCGATGGAATACGTCTTTGGTTTGACCAAGCGCTATACAAACAGCCCGGCGGACGCATTACGGATTACCATGTGGATGCAGCCTATTGGCCGGTTCATCCCGCCGCCAACACCATTACGATTTGGATGGCGCTGGTCGATGTCCCCATTGAAAAAGGGTGCATGGCCTTCGCCAGCGGCAGTCAAAATCTTTCTCCTGACGCAGAATTTATTGACATTTTTAACGCCCAAAAAGAGATTGAGCTAGGTGACAATGTGCAAACGTATGAGTGGGAATGGGTGCCACTAGAGGCCGGTGATTGCACCTACCATTCCGGACTACTTTACCATCGGGCCGGCGGAAACCAAACGACTGAAATGCGCGAAGCGATGACGATTGTTTACATGGATCACGAAGCAGTTTATGACTGGCCAGAGTCAAATCCAAAAGCTCAATACAGACACGGCTTCGCGACAGAAGGAATTGAACGAGGCGGTGTTTTAAATCATCCGATGTCGCCTCGTTTGCTATGAGGAAATGCAAGAGAATTAGCGTCGGGATTTATCCCGATGGGAGTATAGAAGAGTGTAGAGGGTGGCATTCGCAGCGGCTTCAAGCTTACAGTCTACCGCTTATAGCTAAAAGCTGAAGTGCTGAAGTGCTGAAGTGCTGACAAGCTTATAGCCTATAGCTTATAGCTCAAAGCCCATTGGAGGACCCATATGGCGGATAATAAATGGAAAATGCGCATCGCGAATAATTGTCTTTTTATTGATGATGTTTCGTTGGGATGGCCGATTTTACAGCATACGGCGCGGCCAGGTTTACGGCCGTATATTCACCCCTTGCGCATAAGCGACGGCAAAATCTGCCTTACCGAAGACAGCCCGTGGCACCATCCTTGGCAACACGGCATCGCCACCGGATATCACGGTGTCAACGGGTGTGATTTTTGGTTTGACCCCGGTCAGCACCCCACAATGACCATCGGCAGCATTGAACCGAGCACTCCCCGCATTTTGAGCGAAGATCCTCCCACTTGGGAAATCGAGTCCATTTGGCGACATGCTGACGGCTCAATGCTGCTCATCGAAACCCAAAAATGGCAGTTATCTAGTCAAGACGAGTTCACCTATCTCGATATGGAATGGACCCTACTTGCGGTGCCTGACGTGACTATCACGCAAGACGCCTATGGCGGTTTGTTTATTCGCATGCCGTTCCGCAAACAGTGGGGAGCAAATGTCATGAACTCAGAAGGCCAGCGTGATAACGACACTGAACAGCAAGCGGCGAGATGGGTGGATTTGCATATGCCAATTGAACGGGATAACGCTGTGGCCGGCATGACCGTCTTTGATCACCCTAGCAATCCCAGACATCCATCAAAATGGCGTGTCGACAACCAGCGCGGTATCAACCCCGCCCCCTGTATCCAAGGTGAGATCAAGCTTTCTGCCGGAGAGCGCGAGCAACATAGCTATCGCCTTGTTTTGCATGAGGGAACATTATCACCTGAGCGGATTGAGGCGCTGTGGCAGGCGTATGTGGCTTAATAAATAGAAGAGAGAAAAGAGTAGAGAGAAGAGAGGATTGGTGATGGGGTGACAATGCGACGGGCAACTTGCAACCTGTAACTTGCACCTTGTAACCTCCAAGGAGGAAGTACATTGAGATCAGTCATTTGTGTTCAAGAGCGATTTGATCGATCGTGGCCTTTTTCGGCGGATTACTGGCAGAAACAGTGGGAAGCAAGCAGTGGTTGTGAGCTGTATCGCACGGAGTCTGCTGATGAGTCCCCGGCAACGCTTGTGCCAAATCCTGAAACTGTCAACCGGCTGGTTGTGCTAGGTTTTCAGGCTGAGGGAGATTACTTTGGCGCGTTCAGTAATCTTGAAGAATGTTTTTATTCGTCAATTGGATATAGCCATGCCAAGGATCATGAGAATGAGGCGGTGAAAACGGCCGTTTCCCGAGGCATCGAATTTATCTTTCCCAGGGCCGACGTCTTTTGGGGTCAATCCGTGGCTGAATTTGGCTTGGCCTTGACCCTATGCGCCTTACGTCGCATTCCCCAAACCTACGCCGCCATGATGCACAGCCAAGACCCCTGGAAATATTATCCAGACCTAGGCAAGCCTGGACAGCGGGGGGGGCAATATGGAGATGACAGCCGTTTTACCAACGGAACATTAGCTGGCAAACGCGTCCGCATTGTGGGGGCTGGCAATATTGGGGGACGCTACGCTTCTTGGTGCTCAATGATGGGGGCGGATGTGGCCATTTGGGATCCGTTTGCCCCGGATGCCACCTTTTCTGTGGCTGGAGCCGAACGCCGCTTCCACATGTCAGACCTCGCCCACGATTCCGATATTTTTGTGCCAATGGTGCCGCTCAAACCGGACACACGTGGATTGGTGCCAGCAGACTTTATTAATGCCCTCCCGCACGGCAGTCTGGTTGTGTTGGTAACCCGTGCCGCTATTGTGGATACGGAGGCGCTGTACAAGCGCGTGCTCAATGATGAACTTTCGATGGCGGCAGATGTGTTTGATGCAGAGCCCGTACCGCTCGATTCAGCACTGCTTGGCAGGCACAATGTGGTGCACACCCCCCACAACGCAGGCCGCACCCGAGATGCCAATCATTCCTGGGCGGATGACCAAATGAATCGTTTTCGCTCACGGTAAGGATAGGGAACAAGCGTTATTTTTTTTGTGTACTTTGCGTGCTTTGCGATTGAAATTTATTCAATGCAAAGGCGCAGAGTGCGCAGAGAAAGCGTCAAAAAAAGCAAAATAGTGCTCCACTTGTGCTAGACAAAGCTCGAAAGGCACTTTGGAAACAGACTGGTGATATATCGCTGGGAGGCAGAAAGTATGGCAAAAACAATTTTGCTGATTGGTACATTGGATACAAAAGGTGCTGAATATGGATTTGTGCGGGATTTGATTCATGCACGGGGTCATCAGACAATTTTGATGAATACGGCCGTACTCCACGACCCTACCATTCCCCCAGACATCAGCTCAAGCCAAGTGGCCGAAGCGGGAGGAAGCTCGATAGAAGCTCTTCGTGAAGCGGGAGATCGAGGCGCCGCACTGACCGTTATGGGTCAGGGAGCAGCTAACTTAGTCGCCAAGGCAACCGCCGCCATCCAATTTGATGGCGTATTGGCTTTGGGCGGCTCTGGCGGCACATCTGTAGCAACAGCCGCAATGCAAGCCTTGCCTGTTGGCTTACCTAAGGTGATGGTTTCTACAATGGCCTCAGGGGATGTGTCTCCCTATGTTGATGTTAAAGATGTGACGATGATGTACTCCGTCGTTGACGTAGCTGGCCTCAATCGCATCTCTCGACAGGTGTTTGGTAATGCTGTAGGCGCTATTTGCGGCATGGTGGAGCAAGAGATTCCGCCTGCTGATGACAAACCGCTCATTGCGGCAACGATGTTTGGGGTGACGACGCCTTGCGTCACGGCCGTTCGTGAAAAGCTGGAAGCGGCTGGATATGAGGTTTTGGTCTTTCATGCGACAGGAAGCGGCGGTCGAGCGATGGAGGCATTAATTGAGGATGGGTTTATAACGGCCGTTGCTGACTTAACGACCACTGAATGGTGTGATGAGCTTGTTGGAGGCGTGCTCACTGCTGGGCCAACCCGTCTCGACGCTGCTGCCCAAAAAGGGGTGCCACAGGTCGTCTCACTCGGCGCTTTAGATATGGTCAACTTTGGTGGTGTAGGCAGTATTCCCAACCAGTTCAAAGATCGCAATCTTTACGTCCACAACCCCCAAGTGACGCTCATGCGCACCACGCCAGAGGAGTGCAAAAAGCTCGGCGAAATCATCGCTAAAAAGCTCAACCAAAGCGCGGGACCCACAACATTATTTATCCCCCTCAAAGGCATCAGCGCCATCGCTACCGAAGGCCAACCCTTCCACGACCCAGCCGCCGATCAAGCCCTCTTCGAAGCCATCCGCCAAACCATCGACCCCGACAAAGTCAAACTCATCGAACTCAACCACGCCATCAACGACCCTGATTTTGCAGAGCAAGTAGCGAGTGAACTTCTGTCTCTAGTTGCGAAAAGTGAAAAGTAAAAAGTGAATAGTAAAAAGTAATGCAGCTAGGCTGAAATGCTGACGTGCTGAAATGCTGACTAGCTTCCAGCCCTTAGCCTATAGCTTATAGCTTAAAAACGGAGGAAATCATGAACAAATTTATCCCACGATCAGAGATGCCAAAAGATACCCTAGATTGGGGCGTCATGGGTTGGATCAGCAATCCCAAGACAACGCAAAACAAAGATTTAACTGTGCTCGATGTGGAGCTATTCCCCGGACAAGGTCACAACTTCCATAAGCACCCTGACCAAGAAGAGGTCATTGTTTGCATCAAAGGCACGGTTGAACAATGGATCGATAAAGAAAAACGCATGCTCAAACCGGGTGATGCCATCTACGTCGATGCTGACGTTGTTCATGCTACCTTCAACAACAGTGACGAATCAGCATTCGTTCTCGCTATTCTTGGCCCCTGCGTTGGCGAAGAAGGATATGAGGTTGTTGAGGTCGGCGATCAAGCTCCGTGGAATACGATGCGGTCATAAATGGAAGGATAGAGCTAGAGTGTAGAGGGAGGCATTTGGCAAGGTTTTAGCATTGCCAGATTATTCTTTTACGCAAAAGATTGCCGCTGGTAGAGACAGAGCGTGCTCTATCCCATACGCTATATCTCCCTGCATCAAAATCAAGTAAGGAGTGGAACCATGCCATTTATTTCAAGAAATGATGCCTTAGCCCGCTTGCGTGGACAAGTTGCAGACGGCAAGCCAATCATTGGTGCGGGGGCTGGCACCGGCATTACAGCCAAGTTTGCCGAGCGAGGTGGGGTTGATTTAATGATCATCTATAACTCCGGCCGATATCGGATGGCGGGGCGCGGTAGTTTGTCAGGCTTGCTCTCCTACGGGGATGCCAATGGCATTGTTGTTGAGATGGCGCGTGAGGTGCTGCCCGTTGTGGAAGACACCATGGTCCTCGCTGGTGTCAACGGCACCGATCCCTTTAGAATGATGCCCGTTTTTCTAAAACAGCTCAAAGAGGTGGGCTTCGATGGGGTGCAAAATTTTCCTACGGTGGGCCTCATTGATGGCGTCTTTCGGCAAAATCTCGAAGAAACAGGGATGAGCTACGACCTCGAAGTGGAAATGATCGCCACAGCCCATGAACTTGACATGCTCACTTGTCCCTACGTATTTACCCCCGAAGAAGCGGTCAAAATGGCGAAGGCGGGGGCAGACGTTTTAGTTCCACATATGGGACTGACCACAAAAGGTTCAATAGGGGCTGATACAGCCTTCACTTTGGAAGAATCGGCCAAACGGGTGCAGGAGATGCACGATGCGGCCGTTTCCGTCAAACCAGACATTTTAGTGTTGTGCCACGGCGGTCCAATCGCTGAACCCCCGGATGTGCAATACATCTTTGATAACACAGAGGGACTCGTCGGCTTCTTTGGTGCATCTAGCGTGGAGCGACTACCAACTGAGGTCGCCATTCAGGAACAGGCACGCAAATTCAAATCGCTCAATAAATAAAGAATCCAGACCCGACGGGTTTTGAAAACCCGTCGGGTCTACGTAGCAAAGAACGAAACCCTATGAAAAAAGCCATAATTACCGGTGAAAAACAGGCCACCGTTATAGAGGTCGAAAAGCCCAAGGCGGTTGCTGATTGGGTTGTTGTCAAAATTTTGGGTGCGCCGATGTGTACCGAATACAAAGCATATCAGTCAGGAAATCCAGCCCATTTTTTAGGCCATGAGGCAGTGGGTGAAGTGGTTGAGATCGCCAAATCGAACCGCGTCAAAGTTGGTGATCGGGTCGTGGTGATGCCCCAATATCCATGCGGGAAATGCGCCTTGTGCCTGTCTGGCGATTATATCCACTGTCAAAACACGGCCGATTTTCAAACGTTCACCGGTGGCGAAGAAGGCCGAGCTACAATGGCCCAATATTTGCTTAAACCAGATTGGCTCTTGCTCCCCATTCCAGACGGCGTCTCGTATGACCATGCCTCAATGGCGTGCTGTGGTCTTGGCCCCACCTTTGGGGCGATGGAGCAGATGCAGGTTGATGTCTTCGACACCGTATTGATTACGGGCTTAGGCCCAGTTGGATTGGGTGGGGTCATCAACGCCACCTATCGTGGGGCGCGGGTCATCGGCGTTGATACAAACAGTTGGCGTGCTGAACGGGCAATTGAATTGGGGGCTGAAACGGTGCTGAATCCCGAAGACCCCAACACGCGCGAAAAAATCATGTCGTTAACAAATGGGATCGGTGTGGACAAAGCGCTGGATTGCTCTGGGGTGGTGGCGGCACATCGGCTGTGTATTGACGTGACGCGACGGCGAGGGCAAATCGCTTTTGTGGGAGAGTGTCACCATGAAACTCCGCTCAAAATTAGTGACGACATGATTCGTAAAGGGCTCACCTTGATTGGGGCGTGGCATTATAATTTGCAAGACAGTCCCAAAATCATGAAGGTCATTCAAGAAAGTGCTCCGAAGCTAAATTTATTGATTAGTCACACCTACCCTTTAGACAACATTGGCTCCGCTTTTGATTTGCAGCTGTCGGGGCACTGTGCGAAGGTGATTTTGAAACCTTGGGAGGAAGCCCAAGATGTATAAATGTGCCATTGTGGCAGTGAGCGGCGGGCGTGCCAATGGACACGCCGAAGCTTATAAACATATCCCTCGTGGCAAG
>JBCCFD010000068.1:0-24154 GCA_039029915.1 Chloroflexota bacterium | reverse complement strand
GGGAATGTCAAGCGCTTCAAAGACACGTTCAAAACTAACCATGCTTTGGGCAAACTCGACGGGCGCGTTGGTAAGCGACATCATCGGTCCATAAAGCTGGGTGAGATAGCTTCCAAATGCAACAATGGTACCGACGGTAAAGGCATCTTGCACGGCGAGATAACCGCCTACCCAATAGACAACGGCCGTTCCTACCGCACCAATAACACTGAGCATGACAAAAAACCAGCGCCCAATGACCGCTGATCGAATGCCGATGTCTCGGACTTCGGCCGCATCCGTACTAAAGCGGTGGATCTCACGGGATTGCCGTCCAAATAGCTTAACTAGCAAGACGCCACTCACATTGAGCGTTTCATTCATCGTGGCGTTCATTTCCGCATTGATAACCATTGAACGCCGCCGCAAATCACGCAAAACGCGACCAACTTGACGAGCTGGTAACACAAACAGAGGCACAATAAACAGCCCCAGCAGCGTTAAACGCCACTCTAATGTCAGCAAAATAATCAGCGTGCCAACCAGAGAAACGATGTTAGACACAATCGTCACAATCGTGCCACTAATTGCAGATTGGGCACCAACGACATCGTTATTGAGCCGTGACATCAATTCACCAGTGCGTGTTTTAGTGAAAAAGCGCAGGGACATTTTTTGCATGTGGGTATAAAGCGATCGTCGTAAATCATAAATCACCCCTTCGCCGATTTGAGAATTGAGATTGCGTTGCCAAACGCCAATGGCCCCATTAACTAAGGGGATTAAAATCATTCCCCCAGCTAGAAGGGTGACAAGCTGCATGTCTCCATTTGGGATGGCCACATCGATCAATTGTCGAATCAAGAGGGGCGTTAGGAGCGTTGTCCCAGTAATTAATAAGATTGTGACAAACATTAATATCACCTGTAGCCGATATGGCTTTGCAAAATCCCAAACTCGCCAAAGCAAATCGCGTGATATTTGTGGATTGTCAATTTTGTTGTCGTGGGAAACATATGCCCACCAACCACTGCTTTGCATAAAATATTCTCCTGCATTGATTATGAAAATTAGAAACTGGTACCCAGAAACCCGAAGGCGTCTAAACTGCAATCACCAATAACCAATAACAATTATTATGCTTATTTCAGAATATTTTTGAACTGGTCATTCGGCTAGGATCAACCTGTCCTTTTCGTCGATTGTTGTAATGCTTGCCGTAAGTGGGTCCTATTACTATAGTCCTAACGCGCATAAAACCTTGCAGTACCCCGAAATACCAACAACTAAATTACTGACCAAAGCCAAAGGCGGACCTCGTGAAGTGTTGAGGATGAACATTCGTAGGAGATTACAATGAGAACCCGTTCCGTACCTAAACAATCGATTTTAGTTGTTGACGATGAACAAGGCACTCGTCATCTTTTGAAAATATTGCTTGAAAACTTGGGATATTTAGTCCATGAAGCGAATTGTGGACTTGATGCCGTTAAAAAAGCCAAAGAGGCAAATCCTGATATGATGATTTTTGATTTGAAACAAGAAAATTGTCAGGGTTTTGCAATATTAAAGCCAACTGAAGAAAGGCGTTCAATCATGCCTTTGGCTTTATTAAATGGGCAAACACATTGGTCTGTTTTTACAAAGTTGCTGCCTAACCAAACGACGAGATATATTCCTAAACCAATTTCTAGCTTAGAGCTTGGATCTGTTTTTCAGGAGTTTCTTCCACAAGCGTGAGCTATTTCAGGAGCAGAAAAAGGGCACCGTTTGCCATAGCAGACGGTGCCCTTTTTTATTATCTATAGGGGATTGAATATCCCGCCACTTGTGGCAAGAAAAACTCCTCTTAGACTTCGATACCCCTTGCGCTTGCGGCAGGGTCGTTTATTTGTTAGTTTACGACTTTATCACTCCTCAGCGGGTGATATTTCTTGTTCTTGCCGATTTTCTTTTTGCGTTTCGAGAGTTTGGACTTCCTCTTGTAAATTAGCAACGTCCACTTCCAATTGAACAACATCTTCTTCGAGGCTATTTTTGATAGCGTGCCACCAATCTGTAACTTGTGTTTGCTCAATCTCTTGGGATTTTTGCCAAAGTTTGGCGGTGTTTTCTTGTCGTAACGCTTTTAATTGCTGTTGAACTTTACGTTCATATCGCTGACAACGAACAATCCGCTCTCGTAGCTTGCGAATTTTAGAGGAGTCAATGGCATTAATCTCGTTGAGTGTTTTTGGATCAATTTCACCGGCTAAATCACGTAATGTTTGCAGGTCGCGCTGCTGATAGGCAACGTTAATCGCAGACATGATAGACGTGCGATACGCTTTTTCGACGTCGGTATCGGCTAAGTCTGGGTGGAAACGACGGGCCAGGTCACGATACAAAGATTTTTCTGCCTCTCGCTGGGCGTCTGCATCAATTAGCTCTTCCAGAATCGAAGAGGCGAGATTATCTACGTTTTCTTTTTGCTGGGATGAGTGTGTTTTTGATGAATTTGTCTCCTCGTTAATATTTTCTGAATCGATGCCTAAATCTTGTTCGAGGAGTCGTTTTTGAGTGAGAAAACCCTGTTTTTGGGATCTCAGGTCGATGAGGGTGTCTACCCAATGACCAATCGTAAGGCGGCAGTGCATTCGGAAGGCGTTAACGGCCGCTTGTTCTTCAGCCAGACATCTTTCTGAATCCTGTAAACTTTCTCGAGCTCGGGCAAATTCTGCCTCGAGCTGGCGAACTTTTTGGAATTCTGTCTTGATAGGCTGAAGTGAATGTTTCATTTAGCTCGTCTCTATTGGGTTATCCGTGCGGCTCCATTCGCTCCATGAGCCTGCATATAAACGGCCGTTTCCCAACCCCGCGTGTTTTAGGGCTAACAAATTAACGCAGGCACTGACTCCCGACCCGCAGTAAAAGACGGCTTCATCTGCCGCTTGGTCACCAAGCAGCGCTTCCATCTGGGCTTTGATTTGTTCGGTGGGTAAATAACGGCCGTTTTCATCCCAATTGGTTTGAAAAAAATGATTAACTGCATGGGGAATGTGTCCCGCTTTGTGGTCTAAAGGTTCAAATTCACCCGCATATCGGCCAGGTGCTCTTGAATCGACTAAAAACGACACCTCGTTAACATCACCAATTTGAACAAGCCAGGAGTCGTTTGGTTCACCGGTAAAAACGGTGCGCGGGTTAAGCTCTGCGCCAGAATAGGTGTCGAAGTCCGTCTCGTCCCATGCTGCCCAGCCACCATCAAGAACGGCGACCGCCTCGTGCCCCATGTACCGCAACATCCACCACAGTCGAGACGCCATCATGCCGTTGGCATTGTCATAAGCCACCACCTGTTTGGAAGAATCGATCCCCATGCGGCTAAACGTTTCACTCATGGCCTCAGGGGACGGCAGAGGGTGACGGCCGTTATCAGTAATAGGTGGACTGCTTAAATCATCATCCAAATGAGCATAAATCGCCCCTGGAATATGGCTTTTTTCATATTCCGCCTGCCCCCATGCCACATCAGCAAGCTGAAAGCGACAGTCCACAAGGACCCAGTCGGGATTATTGAGGTGGGCTGCAACTGTTTGGGCATCAATTAATGTTGTGTACATGGTTTCTCCTCGCGGTAGGTGGTCGGTTGAGTGTGGCAAGCAACAGATGTTTGGTTACTGCATTACGCCATTACTCACCGACACCATCACCTCACCGCCTCATGCTTCAATTGGCCACACCCGGCCGCAATATCAATGCCCCGGCGCTGCCGAACGGTACTCGGAATGCCATAGCTCGTTAGAATGGCTTGGAACGTTTTGACAGACGGTCGTTTTGTGGGCTGTCCACCATATCCGTGGGTTGGGTTAAGTGGAATGAGGTTGATGTGTGAATTGACCTCTTTTAGCAAGTTGCCTAAGGCATGGGCTTGTTCAGGTTGGTCATTTTCTCCCTCGATTAACGTCCACTCAAAAAAGATATTTCGATTTCTTTTAACCGTGTAATATTTACAGGCATCAATGAGCTTGCCCAAGGGCCAGCGGTGAGCCAGAGGAACAAGTTTTCTTCTTTCCTCATCCGTTGCGCCGTGCAGGCTGACTGCTAAACGGATGGCTCGTTGTTCATCGGCTAGGCGAATGATGCCCGGAACGACGCCGACGGTGCTAAGCGTGATGTGCTTGGGGGCAATGGCTAGCCCTTTGTGATTAATGAGAATGTCAACGGCCGTTAATGTGGCATCGTAGTTATGAAGCGGTTCGCCCATGCCCATCAGCACAATATTGCGCAGTCGAGTCCCTTGCTGGCGCAAATGGTGATTGACGTATAGCACCTGTGCTACAATCTCACCAGCCGTTAAATGTCTGGTAAAGCCCATCTGTCCCGTTGCACAGAAAACACATCCCATCGCGCAGCCAACCTGGGTGCTGACGCAAGCAGTCCAGCGTCCTTTAAACGCCATTTGTACCGTCTCTATGAGCTGCCCATCGCTACATTCAAGCAAATATTTTCGGGTGAAACCATCCCCGCTGTCCGTCGCTAAAGATGTTTTTAGAGGGGCAACGTAGGCTGTTTGCTGAAGCGACTCCCGAATATCCTGACGCAGCGTATGCATAGCATCAACGCTTTGCACTTCCTGACGGTAAAGATAGTGCCACACCAAATCGCCATGATAGGTGGTGCCACCCACCTTTTTGAGGTGGGCATGCATCGCTTCATAGCTGAGATTATAGAGATTGGTGCCTTGAGGAATCACTTTGATTTCCATATGGGGATTTTAGCCAGAATGGCTGGTTTTGGCACTCCTGCTGCGACAAACTAATTTTAACGGGTAGATTTGTCGCAGCTTCAAGTCGTCCTAGCCAACATTATATCCGTCAACATAACATTGTCGGACGATTATGTGAACGGAAAAAAGATATAGAATTTAATGAAGCTGGTTAGTTTTTGTTTTTGTGTGCTTTTTCTGCTTCTACTATTTTTAAAAGGCGTTGTTGAATTGCTTGCCTAAGCGTTGGATCAATCGGTTTCTTATCAATCATTTCTGCGTAAATGAGCCCGTCAATCGCCAACCGCATAATGGTGCCCAGAATGGGGTCGATACCGTCATCGTCGGTACACTTTTGCCAAAATTCAAAGCGGGTATTGTTATTTTCCCCGGATATATAGCTAAGAAGCATCGGGCTTAACTGGGAGTTGATCTCTATCTCCTGCTTAAAAACAGCGTTGATATAGGATTTAAGAAAATCTCCGGGCGCTTGACTCGCATTGTCCTGTTCTTTAGCCACACGCGATTCAAACTGGCGAGCAGCGTCTTGGGAAACGGCCGTTAATAGGGCATCCTTTGACTCAAAGTGATGAATTAGCCCCCCTTTGCTGACACCGGCTTCTTTGGCCACACTGTCTAGGCTAAACTTCTTGAAATATCCACCCTCACGCAGAATTTTGTGGGCAGCATCAATGATTTGCCTTCTTTTTAATTCAGGATTGCGTACTCTACTCATAGCTGATACCATTCTATCACAACGATTACCGACTAAACAGTCGGTAAGCCCACTTAGAGAGGATCGCATGAGCCGAACGAGAAAGAGAAGACGAGGAACAGCAGTAAAATCAGCCCCAAAAACCCCATATTTATCAACACCTAAAGGCCAAATGCGTAACCCTTGGCCTGCCTATGAAATTGCCAGCGAAGCCCAAATCGAAGAGATTCACAACGCCTCGATGCACATTCTTGAAAACACCGGCATGCGCTTTTTAGACGATGAGGCAATGGATTTATGGCAAAAAGCGGGTGCAAAGGTAGACATGGTTAATTCCCATGTTTGGCCCGACCGAGGATTGTTGATGGAATTGGTTGGCAAGGCCCCTTCTGGTTTTAATTTTCGCGCTAGGAATCCTCAAAACAGTCGCTACATTGGGGGAAATGCCATCAACTGTTTTGCCAATGCAGGAATGGTTTTTACCACAGATTTACGCCGAGGGCGTCGGCCGGGCACCAAAGAAGATTATTTGATACTGGCAAAGCTAACCCAAATGACGAATGGGATTGATATTGGCCCGTTACAGTCTGTTGTGATGCATGATGTACCTGTTCATGAGAAGCATTTGGAAAACTATTATGTCGGCACTGTGTACAGTGACAAGCCAATGCTTGGTGTCTCACACGGCCGTATCATTGTGGGTGATGTTATCGATATGGCAAAAATCATTCACGGCCAAGATTTGAAGCCTGAAGAAGGTGCCGTAACGGGTGGGATTATTAACGTGAACAGCCCCCTTGTTTACGATGACCGCATGCTTGGGGGCATGATAACCTTTGCCAAACACGGTCAATTTACCGTTGTGACCCCCTTTATTTTGGCGGGTGCCATGAGTCCAGTCACCATTGCTGCTGCTTTGGCACAGCAAAATGCTGAAGCGCTAGCTGGGATTGCGCTGCTCCAACTGGTAAATCCGGGTTCTCCTGTTATTTATGGCGGCTTTACCACTAATGTGGATATGAAAAGCGGCGCACCAGCCTTTGGGACGCCTGAGGGGGCATGGGCTTTGTTTATTGGGGCGCAGCTGGCTCGGAAATATGATGTGCCTTATCGCGGTAGCGGGGCTCTAAACATGGCAAACGAACCAGATGCTCAGGCGGCTTCAGAATCAATGTGGTCTCTTTGGCCTTGTATTTTGTCACACACAAACTACATTGCTCACACCACGGGGTGGCTTGAGGGTGGACTCACCGTTTCTTTGGAAAAATTTGTGATGGATGCTGAAAACTTAGCCATGATGCAGCATTTTCTAAAAGGGCCAGAATTTACGGAAGATGCGTTTGCGCTCGATTATATTGATGAAGTAGGTCCAGCCGGGCACCATTTTGGGACAGAACATACGCAGCGCCGGTATGCTGATGCGTTTTATCCACCGTTTTTAGCTGACCGCCGCAACTTTGGGACGTGGCAGGAAGCTGGTAGCGAGGATATTGTGCAGAGGGCACATAAACTTTGGCAGTTGATTGTCAAAGAATATCAGAAGCCGGCCATGGATACGGCCGTACATGAGGCCCTTCAAGAGTACATTGCCAAACGCGCGAAAGAGTTGGAAAATGTAGAGCTATATGATTAGGGACTTGGGATTAGGGATCAGGGACGAGTGTTCTGTCCAGCATGAAACGATGGAAAGCAAAATGAACAGAACCTGAGGTTTCGTCTACCTTCTGCTCGATTTTTACCCATCAATTCACGGTAGACGAAACAGTAGTACAGTTTTCCGAAAGTGTGCAACTTGTTATTATGTTAACAAATCGGAAAACTGTTGAATATTGCCAACCTCATAACTCAAAGCGAATTTATGGAGAGCAATACTAGGGACCGGTTTTATTCACTCAATCTCATCATCTCTAAATATCCCGTTACAAAAGTATTTTAAAAATTTTCCAGGGAAGGAATATTTAAAAACTTCGGTAACAAAGTTCTAAATCACCTATCAATTCAAAGAGCATCCAAAGGAGTCCCAAATGGAAATAGCTGTTACCCCAGTTGAAGCAGGCAAAGAAAAACCAGTCCAAAGTGAAGGTTTTGGGTTTGGTAGCATAACCACCAATTACATGTTTACCCAAAAATATGATGAAGAAAATGGCTGGCACGATGCCAAAATAGAGCCATATGCCCCCTTTCAAATTGATCCAACTGCTAATGTGTTGCATTATGCACAAGAAATTTTCGAGGGCACCAAAGCGTATCGTCGCCCAGATGGTGCGGTGAATTTATTCCGCATTCACGATAATATTCGTCGTTTCAACAATTCAGCCACCCGCATGACCCTTCCCACCGTTGACGAAGAAGAGCATCTTGAAGCGATTGTTTCGCTGCTTAAGATGGATTACGATTGGGTGCCTGCCGCGGAAAATACATCCCTCTACATTCGTCCGGCCTTGATCAATATTGAAGCATCTTTAGGAGCAAGCGTGGGTCAATCCTACATGCACTTTATCATCTTTTCGCCTGTAGAAGCCCACTTTGCCAAACAGTTTAAGCCGATTTCAGTATATATCGAGGATGAGCAAGTTCGGGCCGTTCGCGGTGGTGTCGGGGCGGCTAAAACGGGTGGCAACTACGCGGCTAGCCAATTTATATCGCGTAAGGTGAAAAAGCTTGGTTTTCGGCAGGTGCTGTGGCTGGATGCGATTGAACGCTGCTTTGTAGAAGAGATGGGGGGGATGAATATCTGTTTTGTGTATGGCGATACGATTAAAACACCAGCTTTGACAGGGACGATTTTGCCGGGCATTACGCGCGCTTCTGTCATCGAACTGGGTCGCGATTTAGGGTACACCGTTGAAGAAGCTCAAATTGATGTGAAAGAACTGGTGGCGGATATTGAGAACGGTCTCTGTACCGAGGCATTTGCCTGCGGCACGGCAGCAGTCATTGGCCCAATTGGTCGCTTTCAATAAAAAGGCCAAGATTATGTGATTGATGAAGAAAATGCAGGTCGGGTGACAAAGCATATTTTTGATGAACTGACGGGTATTCAATACGGCCGTATTCCCGACCGCTTTGGTTGGACAATGAAGATAGAGAAATAGCTTTTCAGTCGTTCAGCTAATCAGCCAGTCAACTGACAAACTGAAATGCTGACAAGCTGAATTGCTAAAAGAGGAGACAAACATAATGAAAGCAAACATAGTCGTCATTGGGGCTGGCATTGTAGGGACGAGCGTGGCCTATCACTTGGTGCGACGCGGCGCGCAAAATGTGGTTTTAGTTGACAAGGGGGATCCTGATAACAACGATGGGTCAACATCGCACGCTCCGGGTGGTTTGCGAACTTTAACTGTGTCTAACTTTTTTACCTCGCTTGGCTATGCTTCTCGGCAGGTATATGACAAACTGCCTTTAGCCATTGAAGGTCAGGAGCAATTTTTCCGCGTCGGGTTTGTCCAGGTTGCCAATCATGAAGAGCGGTTTAATAGCTATAAACGCATTCAAGAAATGGGGATTAAGCACGGCATTGAATCGTATCTTTTGACACCGAAAGAGGTATCAGAACATTTGCCGATGATTGACCACAGCACAATTTATGGTGGGTTGTATGTGCCAAGCTCGGGGACGGTAAAAACGAGCTTGATTGCGACCTCAATGCGACGTGAGGCTGAAAAAACGGGCTATCTGACGACCATTGGTGAGACGCAGGTAACTGAGGTTGTGGCGAAAAACGGCCGTGTTGAAGCCGTCCTTACTGACAATCCCAACTATCCTCGTATCGATTGTGAGCAGGTGGTTTTGGCTAGCAACATTTGGGCACCCATTTTGTGCCAAAAGCTTGGCGTGCCAATGCCGCTCTTTCCCGGTGAACATCAATATATCTTCACGGAACCGACTTCCGTTTTGGATCCCTTCAAGGGAGTTGAGTCTGGGCATCCTATTGGCACGATGGACGATATTTCTGTTTATTTCCGTCAGCATGATGACCGCATTGGGATTGGTTCCTATCATCATGAAGCCCGCTTGGTCGACCCCGACAAGCTGCGTAAAGATGCTAAATATCCATTCACTCCAGAAGATTTTACTGACGCTTGGCGCTTAATGAAGCACCATATGCCGGGTCTCAACGACACGAAGGTTTCTCATGGGTTCAATGGCCTATTCTCATTTACGGCCGATCATTACCCCATCATTGGTGAATCACACGTCAAAGGGTTCTGGACGGCCGTGGGCGCATGGCTGTCGTTTGCCAGCGAGGTGGGTAATGTGCTGTCTCGCTGGATGCTTGAAGGTGACCCCGGTATGGATATGTCGTATGCCGATATCAACCGCTTCCATCCCCACCAATCAAACGACGAGTTTCTCCGGCGTCAAAGTAAATATTACTATGAAATTGGCTTTGATATTTTGCATCCAAACGAAGTCGCTTCTAGCGTCCGAAATTTGCGCTTCTCACCCTATCATGACCGAATGGAAGAGCTGGGTGGGGAGATGGTGCCGCTGGCAGGCATTGAAAGTCCTTGGTTCTACAAATCAAACGAAAAACTGCTGGAAAAATATGGCGATCAATTCCCACACCGCACCGGATACGATGGCACCTTCTGGTCGCCCATAATTGGGTGTGAACATATCGCTATGCGCGAGAATGTTGGCTTGATGGATTGGTCAGCTGCCATTGGGCCGATTGAAGTCTTTGGCCCTGGAGCCCTGAATTATTTGAACTATTTAACGAGCGGCCAGATGGACAAAGCCGTTGGTCGCATTAGCTACACGCTAATGCTGTCGCCTAATGGTGGCATTAAGCGGGATATTACCGTGTTGCGACTGGCTGAAGATAAGTTCTGGATATTGACGGGTAAAAGTAATATGCCCGCCGAAATCTTCTGGATGAAACAGCATATGCCTACTGATGGTTCAGTTGTGCTTCAAAACCGCTCAGAAGAGTTTGTTTCCCTCGGTATATGGGGCCCAAATGCTCGAAAAGTGCTGGAAAAGGTGTCCCCTGATGATTTGAGTAACGAGGCATTTCCGTTCTACACTGCTAAAGAGATTGGTGTGGGGATGACCCAAGCGATGGCGATTCGCATTTCGTATGCTGGTGATTTGGGGTATGAGCTGTACGCTCCGGTTAGCTTTGGACGTCGTTTGTGGGACACTCTTTGGGAAGCTGGGCAGGCGTTTGACATGACGCCCATTGGTTTGGCATCACTTTTCTCCCTGCGGGTTGAAAAAGGGTATAAGCTGACTGGCTCTGATATGACGGTTGAGCATACGGCGTATGAATCAAATATGGGGTGGATGGTTGATCTCAAGAAAGATGATTTTGTTGGCAAAGAGGCGCTGGTGGCCGCCAAGGCTGAAGGGCGCCAGCAGAAGCTGGTGACGCTTGTTTTTGATGATCCAAAGGCACTGATGTACGGCTATGAACCAGTCTTTGTGGCTGATGAATGTGTAGGCTATGTGACGTCAGGTGAGTTTGGCTACTGCGTAGGTAAGTTTATTGCTTTGGCGTATTTACCGATTGAACATGCAAAGCAGGGAACGGCCGTTAAAGTACGCTACACCGGTCATTTTTATGATGGCGTTGTGGCTGAAGATGTACAGTTTGACCCGAAGAATGAGCGCCTTAAGGCATAAATTTTAGTGAAAAGTAAAAAGTAAGAGCAGTGATTACTTTTTACTTTTCACTTTTTACTTTTAAACATGACCATTAAAATCCGCCCCGCCACCCCCACCGATATTGATTCCATCATGACCCTAATGCCTCGTCTGGCTGAATTTGAGCTACCTGAAAATCGGAAACCCGAATATTTTTGGCAGGAGGACGCTAAGGTTTTGCAAGAATGGGCAACGGGAGAAAAATCCAATGTGTTTGTATTGGTGGGTGTTGATGAGCGCGAGAAAATTCTTGGCGTAACCATCGTATCAATGGGGGATGAATTTTTTAGCCATGAACCAAGTGCTCATCTTGAGGTGGTCACCGTAGCCAAAGAGGCTGACGGATCAGGGCTTGGGCGCCGACTCATTGTTGCCTCCGAAGCAGAAGCCAAAAAGCGAGGTGCACTTAGCATGTCATTGCACGTTGTAAAAAATAATCATCGGGCGCGACATGTTTATGAAAAAATTGGCTATACTGAAGAACTTATTCGCGCCATCAAATTTCTTTAAAAAAGCACTCTTGTTGTGCCTTCTTGTTGCACAATATTCAATAAAAAACTTCCCTAAAAACGTACAAGGTAAAATCTCAAAATCTCGGTAACATAAGAAGATAAAAATACTCATAGCTTAAGTAATTTTCAACAAATATCTTGAATATAAATTTGTTAATGAAAATTACTTACAGGAGAACAAAAACTTTTACGAAGCTGTTGTATTTCAAGATACTTTTTGTTCTCCACTTATAGCTCAAACCTCATGGCTCATGGCTAAGAAAGGATCAACTCTATGAGACTCGTTATAGATGGAAAACCCATCTCTTTTGATGAAGATGATAATTTGCTTGTTGCCTTGCTCAAAGCAGATGAGCATCCAACGGGTGGTGGATGCCTATGCATGGGTGGCGATTGTTTCCACTGTTTGGCTACAGTCGATGGCGTCTCCTATGTGCGTACATGTCAAGTGCCGGCCAAACCTGGGATGGTCATTGATCGTCATCCCCAAGATGGCTATCCACAGCTACCTCTCGATGATACAACAACCGTTGAAATCCATGCCCACAATAAGTTCTGTGATGTCGTTGTCATTGGCACCGGGGAATCGGGCACGGCCGAAATCGTGAAAGCGCGTTCGGCCGGAAAATCAGTGATCTCGCTGGACACTAAAGATGGGCAAGAAGCCGTTGGTATTTATGATGGACCCCTTGTAATTGCTCGCACTGCCGAAGGGATGTGGCATATCAACGTCAAAGATGAAATTGTCATTGCCACGGGCGCGGCTGAAATACATCCAGTTGCGCCAGGCTCACACTTAAATGGGGTGATGACATCACGAGCTGCCACACAGCTGGCTCAAGCCGGGGTATCCCTAGGTAAAGTAGTGGCTATTGGGTCACCACCAGAAAATATCGAGGTGGAACAGCTTTCCGGTGACATCATTCGATTTGAGGGGAGCACCAAAGTCGAAGCGGTTGTTTTAGAAGATGACAATGGTGATGAGAAACGGATCGCGTGTGATAGCGTGGCTGTTGGCTTAGGCTTCCATCCTCGGAACGCCCTGTACCGTATGGGGCACGGCTTACCTGTTCGGGTTGTGGGTGAAGCGGCTTTAGAGTCAGATATTCCAAAATGCCCAGCCGCAGGAATTGTGTGCCCCTGCTCTCACGTTTCGGTTGATGATTTGAACTACACGTGGGACAGCGGTTTCCAAGAAATGGAGCTGGTGAAACGGTCAACATTGGCGGGTACAGGTACCTGTCAAGGCTCAGTTTGCTTGCCCTATTTGCGAAGCTTTTTGCTTGAAAAAGGCAAAGAGTTGCAGCCCTCGTTTACGGCTCGACCCGTTACGAAGCAGTTAACAATGGGGGAAATTGCAGCCGGTGCACATCATCACCCCACAATGCGCACGGCCTTAGATGCGGAACATCGGGCCTTGGGCGCCCAGATGGAACGCTCTGGCGGCTGGTGGCGTCCGTGGACCTACGGTAATAAAGCTGAGGAGTATTGGGCTGTCCGCGAAGGTGTGTCCATCATGGATGTATCAACATTGGGCAAAATGATAATTCAAGGGCCTGATGTGCTTCCTCTTTTGGAACGCCTGTATCCAACCCAGGTAGCGACGATAAAAGACGGCCGTTCTCGTTATGTTCTTTTGCTTAATGAAAGAGGCTACATTATGGATGATGGTCTCATCTGTAAAGATAGCGACAATCAATATTATTTGACTTTCACGAGCGGTGGCTCAAGCCATTCCGAAATGTGGGTACGAGATTGGGCGGCTGGCTGGGGATATAACATCCGCATGCTTAATGTTACATCCACCTTTGGGGCTATTAATTTAACGGGTCCCTTGTCCAACAAAGTGCTTGAAAAAGCGGGGGTTACCGAACCGCCAAAATTTATTCGCCACAAAATGGTAAATATTGCCGGTGTTGACTGTCGCATCTTGCGTTTGAGCTTTACTGGCGAGCTGTCATATGAACTGCATTATCCGGTTGAAGACTCGGTTAAGCTTTGGCGAGCTTTAATGACCATCGGACAAGAATTTGGCATTAAGCCTCATGGATTAGAAACTTTGCTCACGCTGCGCTTGGAAAAAGGACACATCATTGTGGGTCAAGATACGGATTTTGACACGACCGCTCGTCGAGCGCACCATGATTGGATGGTCAATCTCAAAAAAGAAGAAAAGTTTATTGGCCGCCATTCTGTAATTCGCACCAATCGAATTGAGCTAGATAAAATGCTGGTTGGTTTTGAAATGGATGGTGAACCTCCGATTGAGGGGGCGGTTGTTTGGTATAAAGATGAGTATGCTGGTTATATCACCTCCACTGGCACCTCGTATGTGCTTGGGAAAGCCGTCATGATGGGTTGGCTTTACTATTTTGATGGGGAACTGCCTGAGAATGTGGTAATTGATGATCGTCCTGCCAAACGCGTCCCTACGCCATTTTATGATAAGGAGGCGACCCGTGCCCGAGCTAAATAGATTGATGATGACACGTGTCGTGGCCACGAAAGAGGCGTTGGATACGGCCGTATTTCCCCAAAACCATCAAACCATTCGCATTGCACCGGACGAGGTGCTCATCCATCCGCCCGTTGCTGATATTTCAGTTGACGATCCGTACGCTATTATCGTATCTGATGGGTCTTTTGCGGGCGTTTGGCTTTCTGATGCTGAGTCCCGAACGCTTTTGAGCCATAACTGTGAATGGGAGCCACCTGAAAAACGGCCGTCTTTTGCACAGGGGGCAGTCGGTGGTATTGCTACAAAAATAATATTTGAGGAAGAACAAAGCCTGTTTATCGTGCCTGCAGCAATGGCAGCAGAATTTGAGGAGCGGCTACCATGAATGAATTTCAAGAGAAAAAAGTCAAACTAAAATGGTACGAACCAAAGAAAACCTATGATGTCATTATTATTGGCGGTGGCGGACACGGTTTGTCCACGGCATACTATTTGGCGTCTCGTCACAATATCACTAATGTTGCCGTACTGGAAAGAAAATATATTGGGGGTGGTAATTCTGGCCGTAACACGACAGTAATTCGGGCTAACTATGGGATTCCTGAAGCCGTGCGGTTTTATCAGCAGAGCGTGGATCTATACAAAACGCTTGAAGATGAAACCGAGCGCTGGATTATGCACAAGCAAAAGGGCATTCTGTGGATGGCACACTCAGAGGCAGCTGTTCGTCAAGAGACGGCTCGCGCTAAAGTTAATCGCGCCTTTGGGGCCAAAACTGATTTTGTGACCCCCAAAGAAATCAAAGAAATTTGCCCTCAAATTGACCTGTCGGGTGGGGGTGTTTGGCCAGTGATGGGGGCCACCTATCATCATGAAGGAGCAACAGCGCGGCACGATCGGGTAAATTGGGCACTCGCTGAAGGCGCCAATAAACGTGGTGTTCATATTCATCAGAGAACGGCCGTTATTGACCTCATTAAGAAAGGTGATCGAGTCGTTGGTGTACAAACCACATCTGGTCCGATGTATGCCAATGTCGTGATGAGTGCTGTTGGGGGGCACGTTACAGGCCTCGCGAAAATGGCTGGTCTCCGGTTGCCAATCCGAACACACCCCCTACAGGCGTATGTAACAAACCATTATGAGCTGAAATTTAACCCCATTGTGGCTTCTACCAGCTTGCTATTTTATGTGTCACAGACGGCCCGGGGCGAAATGCTGTTGGGGGCAGAAATTGATCGCCAGCCAAGCTACTCTTACCGTTCTGGACATCACCTTATCCAAAATTGCTCCTTTAGAGCGATCACGCTGCTCCCATTTTTGCGTAAACTACGAATTTTGCGGCAGTGGACTGGAGTTTGTGACATGTCACCCGACTATTCGCCAATTATGGGTAAAACAGGCGTCGATGGCTTCTTAATAACGACCGGCTGGGGCACTTGGGGATTTAAAGCAATACCGGCTGGCGGTAAAAACATGGCTGAGCTGATTGCCACCTGCAAAACCCCTGATATGATAGCCCCATTTAGTATTGATCGATTTGCAAATGATCGTACCAAGGCGGATCGCGGTTCAGCAGGCACACATTAGGAAATGACGATTTTTGATTTACGATTGATGATTAGTAAACTGCTAATTTGTAAATCGTCAATCATCAATTCGGAGTGTTGTGAGTTATGAGTTTACAAATAACCTGCCCACATTGTGGTAGACGACCAATCGAAGAGTATGTTTATGGGGAAGTACCTATGGTGCCTGAGGAAATTACCGATCCAGACGAATGGGACATTGATCGAGCTTTTATGATGCATAACACCGAAGGTGTTCAGAGAGAGGCTTGGTTTCATCTATATGGGTGCCGACGCTGGGTTTATCTCCATAGAGACACAGCAACCAATCAGATAGAAAAAATCGAGTGACGATTAATTGCACTGTTTCAACAGTTTTTTGGCTACTTTTGCATTTTTAGTCTTTTGTAAGACAAAGCATGAAGTAAATCACTAAAAGCAAGTTAAAAACAAATCTGATTTACTTAAAACGCGTCTAATCGGTTGTGAATTGAGGCGGAGAACTAACCGGTGTAAGCGATTCTAAAAATGTGTTATCTAGCGGGAATAGGCGTTCTGGGTCTTCTAAAAACTCATCTGCCGTTTGGGGTGAATTTAAGATGATGACCCGTTTATGATCTTTTATGTAATTGATCTTTTGCAGCACTTCGGGGCGGGCTCTTTTGGGGTAATCAAGAATTCTGGCTAAAAATTGTGGGAACTGCGGGTCAAGCACCAATTCTTTACATCCTCGAGCAATGTCTGGTCGGGGATGATTCATATATTGAAAGCGTCGTTTGATCGCTCGCTGTACACAAAGAATTGGAGGCATATCGAGAAAAATAACCGCATCGCAAGCTTCCAATCGTATATCTAAAGTTGACCGATAGTTGCCATCTATAATCCAAGCGGGCTCACTGACAAAATCTTTGACCTGTTCTTGCCATTGTTTTTCCGGAGTGGGTTCCCAGCCGGGATTCCAATAGTGGCGGTCTAAATGAACAACCGGCAAGTTTAAGCTATTGCCTAATTTGCGGGCGAGTGTTGATTTTCCGGAACCACTAGAGCCTAATATAACGATACGCTTCATGTTTTTGAGATTTTCCAGAGATAGCTCAGTTAAAATCGCTTGCTTGTTGGTTTGTTGCCACGACGCTATTTGGGTCTGTTCAAATAAATGCCACAATCGTTTAATGAATGGTGCGGCTGGACGTTCGATTAAAACTGCCATTACTGCTTACTACCTACTTTAGTGAGTTGTTAGATTTTTCTAGTCAGATCATTCTTGATTCCATCTGGCTCGTTAAAGATGATAGAATAGAAAATTGACGTTTTGAATTAAGGAAAAATCCAGCAACTTTTTTTTAATACAACGATCTACCTTAGTCATGAGCTATCCTAAATCAAGGGTTATTATTAATGAGTGAATTCACCGTAAATAGTGCGGTACCCTCGGACCAAAGTACTACCTTAAATTGGATTATTTCCCATTTATCTAGGCACAAGGTCCTGATTTTTATCTTATTGATTGGCGCATTTGGTAATGCAGCTTTAGCGGCGGCGATTCCAATTTTCTTGGGGCGGGCGTTTGATGTTGTGTCAACTGAGCCTGTTGTGGTTCGCGGTTTGCTTATGGCGGCGATTGGAATCGTGGTGAGTCAGGTTGTTCGCGCTGTGCTCCAGTTTGGACGAAATTTTTCATCTGCGATTTTAGGTGAACGATTGGAAAGGGATATGCGGGAAGAACTTTACATTTCTTTGCTTGGTAAAAGCATGACCTTCCATGATAGCCAGCCCGTAGGTGATACGATGGCCCGCGCGACAAACGATGTCCATGAAATTAATTTGATGCTTCAAACGGGCATGAATCTAGTGGTTGGATCGGGTAATTTCTTGCTTATGCCGTTGATCATTTCACCCACTATTGATCCCCAGCTTATCTTAGCACCCGGCCTTTTTGTCATTGCTTATCTAATTGCTGTTCGTCAGTATCTCGGTGTATTAACCCCCGTTGCCAATCGGGTGCGTGAATCGTTTGGGCGTTTAAATAGCCGCTTGGCGGAAGCGATTGATGGGATTGAACTGGTCAAGGGAAGTGCTCAGGAAGCTGAGGAGATTGCGCGCTTCGAGAAGAACGCATTTGGATACCGAAATCGGGTGGTGGATCAGGGAAATATTGAAGCACGATTCTTGCCGCTTTTATTTTTAGGTTTGACTCAGGCGATTGGATTTACACATTCGATTTTGCTGTTTCAAAACGGCCGTATTCAGCTTGGTGACGTGGTGGCCTTCAACGGACTATTGACGCTCTTTTTCTTCCCGACTTTTGTCTCTTTGATGGCCTATTCAAGGGTATCATTGGGGTTTGCTGGGGCGCGGCGTATTTTAGAATTGATTCACGTGCAGAATGATTTGGATGAGAATGTAGATGGGTATCGAGAGCGGATTAACGGCCGTTTACAGTTCAATAACGTTTCATTTGGGTATGTAGAGGGCGTTAAAGTGATTGAAGACATTTCGTTTACCGTAGAGCCAGGCCAGCGAGTCGCGATTGTTGGGCAGACTGGGTCTGGTAAAAGCAGTTTAACAAAGCTGATCAATCGAACGTATGATGTAACTGAGGGAGAGATTCTAATTGATGGCGTCAATGTAAAGGCGTGGCAAATGGCAACCCTGCGACAGCAGATTTCCATTATTGAGCAAGATATTTTTCTCTTCTCAAGAACCATTAGTGAAAATATTGCTTTTGGTAATCCAAAGGCGACATTTGAAGAAGTTGTGGACGCAGCTAAAGCGGCGCAGGCGCATGAGTTCATTTTGAACTTTCAAGATGGGTACGACACGATTATTGGTGAGCGAGGGGTTACCTTATCTGGCGGTCAACGGCAGCGATTGGCTTTGGCTCGGGCCTTTCTAATCCAACCGCGCCTGCTTATTTTGGATGACTCAACGAGCGCGGTTGATAGCGCAACAGAGGATCAGATTCAAAAGGCGATTGTGCGGGCAGCCGAAAATCAAACAACGATTTTAATTACCCATCGGCTGTCACAAATTCGGTGGGCAGATTTAGTGATCGTCCTGCGGAAGGGGAAGATTAGCGCCATTGGTGACCATGAGTCGCTGCTTGAATCTTCTGCTGCATATCGCAATATTTTTAGACAGTATGAGGCAATTGATTGATGAAGCCGCTGGTGTACTATTGTCGCTGGCAGGGTGCTTCGCTGCGTTTACGCGGTCGTGACGAAACGGCCGTTTGGGGCCATCTGGTTACTTTAGATAACGAAAACAACGAAAGCTTGCAGGCGTTCCGTTACAATCTTAAAACCCGTGAAATAACTTTAATTGATGGGGCCGAAAACAGAGTTCATCTACTCGATGAGAAGGGTGTCATTCAACAGTAAGTGCCTTAGGGCATTGTTTGTCTATTATTTTTGTAGAAAAACATTCAATACCCCCATCTCTTTCATAAGGGGGGCGGTAATTTCTTCAAGTTGTGGTCTATCTAAGGCGAAGTTGGTGAGACTGCCATCTGGCTCAATCGCTTGTAGGGAACTGAAACCCATCTCCATCACTTCAAACAAAGCCGATACCGGATCGTGGCCAAATCCCTGTAAAGCTTGCGGATTATATTCCATGACGAGCATCAAATTAGCGGAATTTTGAATCGTTTGGCGCATGCCGCGTAATGCCCCTAACTCTGCCCCTTCAATATCCATTTTGATTAAATCGATTGCGTTGATGTTAAGTTCTTTAAGACAATCATCTACCGGACGAGTTTGAACAATGTAGGTTTTTGGTTGAAAATCGTCACTCAGACGCGGGGCAACGTCCTGCTTTGATTGAATTGATTTTTGTAAATCTTCAATACTTGGATCGTAGTTAAGCGAGCCGCTAGCGGACATGACTAAATAATCGTGCAGTTCAGCTTGGCCGTTCATTTCTGCCAGTGCGACTTGGTACGTGGTGATGTTAGAAAATCGACTAATATTTTGCTGGAGGGTTTGGTAGGTTTTGGGATGGGGCTCGAAGGAGATAATACGGCCGTTTTCACCCACCTTTTGTGCAAATTTTCGTGAATAGTAACCAACGTGCGCACCAATATCGAGTACAGTCATGCCCGGTTGGACAATTCGTTCAAAAAGCTGGGTGGTTTCAGGCTCATGTTTGTCCCGCAAAAGCTCAAGCCGAAACCAAAATGGATCATCTGGTATCGTTTTGAAATTTTTAGCACGCTCCAATGATGGAATGATGGCGTGCGTCATAAACCAATGTGAAGCAACATGGGCTGGGCGCAGTCGTTTAACGGTTTGACGGTATAGCTGTAATCCAAGCTCTTCAATTCCCATATTCGGATTTGTACCCCAAAACGGAGTCAAAAACTAGTGTTTCAATTGTTGATTGACGATTTCAGATTGACGATTCACTATTGATCATGCACCATTTATAATTGAGTATTGCGCTAATTACGCTGTTTAACACATAACCAAAATGGTTTTCTCGAGTGGAGCGTTCTTGAAATTTTGGAAACAAAATACTAAGCTTTGCAAATTTACATTTTAGATAATGATTCAAAATAAACGGAGAAGAAGTAGGTTTTCGAAATAAAATAGCTTTACAGAAGCTTTTAGGTGTGAAAACAATGTTTCAGGCTGCGCTTGTTGTTAAAGAAATTTGTGAAATAAAGTATCCCGAAAGAGGTGACAAAGATGAGTTTACAGGTTGTTGGGGCTGGTGTGGGGCGGACAGGGACGTCTTCTTTGAAACGGGCGTTAGAATTTTTATTGAATAAACCATGCTACCATATGTTTGAATTTTTAAACAATCGGGAGCACATTCACTTTTGGCATCAGGCCGCTTTTGGAGATGAGCCTGACTGGCCCAAAGAACTGGCTGATTATGGCGCAGCTGTGGATTGGCCCGCGTCTGCGTTTTGGCCTGAATTGAGCCGCGCTTTTCCGTCTGCGCTTATTTTATTGTCAAAGCGTCCGGCTGATGCGTGGTGGGAAAGCGCCAGCAAAACGATTTATGCGCCTAGGGAACGAGAGCCGGGTTTGATGATGGATTTAAGCAAGGAGCTATCTCGGACTCGATTTCCCATTCATTCGCTGATTGAGGATAAAAAAGCCAGCATGGCCTTATTTGATAAGTGGAATAATGATGTGATAGCCCAGGCCCCAGCCGATCGACTATTGGTGTGGGAGGTTGGCGATGGCTGGGAACCAATCTGCGCTGCCCTTGGATTGCCTGTGCCAACCGCGCCATTTCCGCATAAAAATACACGGGAAGAGTTTATTCGGAATGTGCTTGGGAATGAGGGATAGGTCATCATTTTCAGTAAGCAGTTTTTAGCTTATAGAGTGAGTGTTGGATTGACACCCGCATTTTAATATCAACCATCAACGACAAACAGAATTAGACTAAGCACGTACCCAAATAGAATCATTGCTGACAACAAGAAAAATAAAGTGAAAACAAAACGAGCCAGCCATTTATAAAACCTTGACTCTAAGAGCTGTTTATCAAACTCAGTCACAGGAAAGCCCCGTCGTATCAAGAAGGACTGGAAATTTCTGACATGCTTTAAAAACCTTCTATACCGAAACCAACTTATATAGAAATAAAATAATGCCGCGGAGAAAAATCCAAAAAAAATCAAAAGATTGACGAAAGCTTGTAATTTGATCATCAAAAATTATTGCGTATAAGCTTCAGGATTAGACCTGCAGGGATAGTATTCAATTGTTTGATAAAGGACAGTTTTAATAATTGTCACATCTTCACGTTTTTGTATAAAAATGCATCCTTGTTCTGCTGGCGCTGGTAAGAGCAGGGGATGTTGTCCAAAACATTCATAAACAAAATAGAATCGATAAACCAAGCAGAAAAACGATATTCCTAATCTTATTCATGACCCATCACTAATTGTCAACCCAAAATAGCAAATTGCGCTAATTGCCAAAAATATGCGTCAAGACCGTTGAGGCTGCGCCGCCAACCGATTGGAGCATAGCAAGTTTGGCATTGTGGAGCTGATTTTCGCCAGCCTGTTCAGTTAACTGCTGGAAAATCTCACACGTTTGATAAATAGCAGTGGCTCCGATCGGGTGGCCTCGCGCCTTCAATCCGCCCATCGTGGCAATCGGTATATCACCATCTCGGAAGATGCGCTTTTCTTGAGCTAGCCGCCACCCTTGGCCCGGTTTAGCAAACCCAACTGATTCCAATAGTAAACAGGCCATAATGCTAAATGCATCGTGAACTTCATAAAATGACAGGTCTTCTCGATTAATGTTGGCCCGACGAGCCGCCCGCAGGGCTGAGAGACGAGCCGCCCGCAGCTTAAGTGGGTAGACACGATCTTCAATGCGAAAGCGGTCTGTAGCAACACTTGAAGCGAGGATGTGGACGGGCTGACTGGTGTAGGCGCGCGCCTCTTCGGTAGGTGCAAGAATGACGGCTGCTGCCCCATCACAAACGGGAGAGCAATCCAAGAGCCGAATGGGCGGCACGATGATTTTTGAATTAAGAACGGATTCGGCCGTGATTTCTTTATGAAAAAGGGCGTTGGGGTTGGTTAAGGCATTGTGATGGGCATTGACAGCAAAGTTTACGAGGCCATCCTCAGGCAGGCCATATTGCTTGATGTAAAGCTGCATTAGCTCTGCATTTTTAGAGATAAGCGTTGCGCCAGCAGGCACTTCTTTTTCAGAATCGAGCGCTTTGGCAAGGGCAGGTGTGGCCATGCCGGTGCTCATCTTCTCAGCCCCGACCGCGATGGCAAGATCGGCTTCCCCGCTGGCCACGGCAAAGTACGCCATGCGCAGGGCGGCGGCTCCGGTTGCTGTGGCTGCTCGCACCTGAAGGGCTTCTACGCCGCGTAACCCCGCCTCGTCAGCAATCAAAGCGGCGATGTGTTTTTGACCTTGTAGCTCGTCGCTGAGCATATTTCCTGCAAAAAGGGCGTCAACGGAATCGACGCCAGCGTATTCCATGGCGTTGTGAACGGCCGTTGCTGCGACTTCTCGCATTGGGTTTTCATATTTCTTTTTAACAGGCACCTGCCCGATACCAACAACGCTAACTTGTCTCATCTTGGCACAGATTTTCTCTTAATTGGCTTTTTTGCACCTTGCCTAAAGCGTTAGCCGGCAAGCTGTCTACAAAAATGATTTTCCTTGGCAGTTTATACGGCGCAAGATGGGTTCGGCAATGGGTCATAATCTCTGTTTCTGTCAGGTTGGCGTTTGGTTTGGGGACAATAACGGCCGTTACCTGCTCACCCCATTCTTCGTTTGGACAGCCAATAACCGCACTCGTTAAGACATCAGGGTGATCGGCGAGAACGAGTTCTACCTCTGGCGGATAAACGTTTAAACCACCGCTGATCACCAAATCTTTGAGCCGCCCCTTAAGCGTTACGTAGCCATCCTCCTCACGAATGGCGAAATCGCCCGTTTTAAACCAGCCATCCGCACTGTAGGAATCTTTGGTCTTTTGAGGGAGTTGCCAATAGCCATTGAAAAGATGTGGGCCTTTTATTTGAAGCTCTCCGACCGTGTCGTTCGGCAATGGGGCATCTGAGGCCGGGTCAGCGATGCGGATTTTGACATTGGGTAATGGCGTGCCAACGGATCCTATGCGTCGCTCACCGTTAAGCGGGTTAGAGAGGGTGATGCCCGTCTCGGTCATGCCGTACCGCTCTAGCAGTGTGTGGCCAAAGCTGGCTTTGAACTGGTTGAAAAGATCATCCGGTAAGCGGTCAGAACCTGAGGTAATGATGCGCATATGGCTGAGATCAAACCGCTCGAGGTCAGGCACATCAACCAATCGCTTGTGAATGCTGGGTACTCCCATCAGTATGGTGCATTTTTCGGAGTCGAGCAGCGTCAGCGTTTGCTCGGCGTCAAACTTTTCGGTTAAGAGGGTTGTTGCACCCGCATACAGTGCCCCATAGAGGGCTACTAGCAGGCCGTGTATGTGAAAAATGGGGAGAACGTGAAGCAAGATATCGTCTGCTTGCCAGCTCCAAATCGTTTGCAATCCGTCTAGATTGACGGCGAGGTTACGGTGAGTAATCTCAGCGCCTTTGGGTAATCCTGTGGTGCCGCTGGTGTAAATCATGAGGGCGGTTCGTTCTGGATCGATGGGAAGCGGGGGGAGAACGGCCGTTTTATCATGTGGGAGCGTGCTGAGGAAAACGGCCGTATCTCGTTCGACGCGTATTGTTTGAACCAACTCCCGAATAGCTGTGGCGGGTAATTCATCCGTAAAGAAGAGCATCGCCTGTGAGTTCTGAAGAAAGAAGGTCAGTTCTCGATCGGGGTAGGTTGGGTTGAGAGGCAAAACAAACGCGCCCAGACGCATGATGGCTAGATTAAGCAAAATAAACGGGGTGCACTTCTTGATTTGCACGGCGACGCAGTTTCCCTCTTTGACCCCCAGAGATTGAAGATAAACGGCCGTTCTTTCCACAGCGCGTTGAAGTTCGCCATAGGTTAGGTGGGTTGGTAAGCCGTTGGTGGGGATAAAGGAAACGGCCGTTTT
>JBCCFD010000067.1:0-24227 GCA_039029915.1 Chloroflexota bacterium | reverse complement strand
CTAGTAGTCCGCCAAACATCTTTTGCTAAGTGACGCGATGGCTAGGACTACTTAAAGGTGCACCAAATCTACCCATTAATATTTGTTTGGTGCACCACTAGTTTTGAAATGCTTTTTCTATCTAGCTAAAGAAAATACGGCAAGGCGATAACTATCCCCTCATCAAATGCCTCTCTCTACACTCTAACTACGACATATCCCCCGTCCAGCTTTTCAGCCAAGACTCGAGGTCAGCCGGCTTGTTCACGATGATGGGTGTGAAGATAACGCCGGGGTAGTGCTGCTCAAACCATGCGGCAGTAATGACTTCGGGCCAGTGGTGGGGATTAACGGCAATGACATGGCGAGCACCAAAATCTCCTATTCCGGCATCATCAGCCGAGAAGCCAATAGTAAAACGGCCGTCAAAGCTCCCTTTTGCAGCAGAAAGCAGCCATTTCTCATCTGAGGTTGGGGGCAGCAGCACATAAACCTTTTTGTAGTTAAAGCGGGAGCTGCTGGGGACAAGCTGAATATCGCGAGCCACTCGCAGCAGGCGCAAAGACAAGAGCCGCGCCCCGCCATCCCCTACAAAGCGAAATTCATGTAGCCCATCTTGATCGGTATCATAACTGTACTGCCAAATGTGATGATCCCCATCCACCGTTTGGCCTTCAAGGGAAACGGCCGTTACTCGATTATTCTCCGGTTTCTTCACCAATAAATTGACATACGCATGCTCACGCACCGACCGAACCTCAATCGAGATACTGTCTCCCGGCTTTGGACGTTCCGGCTCAAGCACAATATGCGTATCACCCACCCCCACGATGTTAAGCCCTCGCTTATGCTGACCAATCGGTCGTAAACGAGCCTGTCGCCAAAATATCGTTTGCTGACGTTTGGGTAGAGAGGGGGCCGATTTGAGAAAAACGGTAATGATATTGGCTTCCGCTTGACACTGAACCCGCAGCGTTTCCCAATGGCATAAAGGTTCACTTTTGTCACTCCACACAATAAGCGGGCTTTTGGGATCTAAACCGCCGGTTGGATCGATACCTACCTGCATGTGCACATCGCTGGCTTCTAGTTGGGTAGCTGGTGCGGGGTCTTCACTCGACCACGCCTGACCTTCTACGCTAAATTCGTAGCTGTTGCCAGCCACAGAAGGTACTTGCTGCCAAAGGCCAGCCTCGTGGGTACCATAAGGAGTAGCAAGCTGCTGGGTTAAACGGCCGTCTAAGGTCAACCCGCTAAACACAGGCTGGCGATTTTTCCAATCAGCGGCCCCTTGTTCTGGCTCATTCCACCAAGGTGCCCAACTAAGCGCAGTGGCAAGGTTCGCATTATCACGATACGGTTCAAACGGTTTGGCAATTTTGCTGTTTAGAAGAATCTCATTTCTGACCATTCTTCAATTTTACCTGAACATTTCTATGTGAAAACCAAAAACTATCTTGAAGATGAAATGCTAAATTATTGGTTTTCACCAAATAAATTTCACATTTCCGACCTAATACATTGTTACAAAAATAACCTTTACTTTTGTGTCATGTCGAGCGGCGCTAAATTAAAGCAGTCTCGGTCTTAAGCTGAGTCGAGACATCTCGTCGTTAGAGAAGTACACTCTATTTAATAGTTTAGTGGAGAGATGTCTCGACTCTCTAATTGATTGTCGTGTTAGTCAGCTTGACCCGCTCGACATGACATCATAAAAGGAACTTATGTAACAAAGTACTAATTTATTGCAAACTATCTTGTGAATTTTGCATTAGAGCAAATGGGTGGCTAACCACTGCTGAAGCGCTGCCATTTTTTTGAGCTGTTCACTACACACAGAAACGACATCAGCCTGCATCAGTTGGGCCGGTGAAAGTTGGGCTTTAGGATGACTGTACAGCCCTTTGTATTTCAATAAATCACCGTGTGGATGCTCAGCATCATATCCCCGAGGCACTTTTTTGTATTGTTCACCTAAAATTTCATAATCAGGATCGCTATCAATCGAACCGATTACAGCATTAAGCGCGTCGCCGTGTTTTGGCTCATTAACAACCTCTCGATAGCGCGCTAGCTGGTTCTTATCAAAGGCAAATTGCCCAGCCATCAACCCCATGCCATGCTGGTTCATTTGGAAACCAAAGCCCGGGGAAACAGTTTTCTTGCCTGGGCCTTCCCACCACATTGCGCTGACATTCGTTTTATAGGGGGTCTTATCTTTGCTAAAGCGAGTATCCCGATGAATGCGCATGAGCGAGCCACTCCCATTTGTTTTCGTGTCGTATCGAATATTGGGCACGACAGATTGGAGTTGTTCTCCAACGGCTACAATGAACGCTGTGGTTGGTGCTAAGACTGAGGCTTCATACCGTTTTTTGTTGGCCCCAAACCATTCTTTGTCATTATTTTCTTCAAGTTCAGCCAAAAATTGAAAGGCATCCTGTGGAAATCCAGTAAATGTACTCATCAAATTCCTCTTTTATGTAAACTCAAGTCTCTACGATTTTCAAATTTTAAATTCATTCTGTAAATCGATTATTAACCTATAAATTAAGTATTGGCGTAATTATATTTGCACAGATAGACAGAACAAACGTTCTAAATTTATATTCATACCTATCTCATTTTGTAAAAATTCTATTAGAACCATACCCACTTATTGGGCTTCCTATTGACGGCCGTTTCTAATCAAAGTACGATACGCTTATCCCCCCCCCATAGGGGGTAGGTTTTTTATTATGAACAATAAAACAAAAAAATCCGTCAAACAAAGATTAGCCAGTGCATCAGGCCATATTAAAGGGATTGAACGCATGGTTGAAGAAGATGTTTATTGCATCGACGTCATTAAGCAGATTCAGGCCGTGCAGGCCGCCCTCAACAAAGTGAGCACAATGATGCTCGACAACCATCTACGAACCTGTGTCACCACTGCTATTCGTGGTGATGATCCAGATGAACGTGAAACGATGCTTGAGGAAATCACCGGCGTCTTTGATATGACGAACAAGCTATAGAGAAGAGAGAACAGAGTAGAGAGTAAGAAACTAGGAATAACGAACAACTAACTGTCGAATAACTAATAACTGACTCCCTACTCTAGCCTCTAGCTCTCAGGAGAAACCATGTCTACAAAAACATTTACCGTTCCGGCCATTAGCTGCGGACACTGCACACACACCATTGAATTAGAAGTAAGCGATATCGCCGGCGTAACGGCCGTAAAAGCGGAAGAAGGCAGCAAACAAGTCACCGTTGAATGGGGCGATCCCGCCTCTTGGGAACAGATTCAAGCCTTACTGGTTGAGATTAACTACCCGCCGGAGGCGTAGTGGGGATTAGGGCATTGGGTTAATGGTTAGTGGTTATTAGTTATTGGTTAGTATCATAGCAAATAACTAATAACAAATAACTAATAACAAATTATTAAGTGAAACGAAGTTCCTGTTTTGAATAAAACGACGGCGATAAACTTCGTTTCCTCGAGGTTCCGAAGATTTTATCTAACGTGTTTTTCAATTTAGAAACTTCGGAACACTTACCCACAAACCCATCCCGATCTTTTCTCCCTCCGCTCTATTCAAAAAAATTATGTCTGAAAAACAACTAACCTTTCCCGTGATTGGCATGACGTGTGCCAACTGCGTGGCGGCTGTTGAACGAAACGCCAAGAAAGTGGATGGCGTGACAGAAGCGGCCGTTAATTTTGCCAACGAAAAACTGACGATTTCCTATGATCCAGCCGTCGCTAAGGGTCAAAAGCTAACGGACGCCGTCGTCGCGCGAATTGCCAGAGCGGGTTATGAAATTCCACAAACGGAAATCGAGCTGCCTATCTTAGGCATGACGTGCGCCAACTGCGTGGCCAACGTGGAACGCGCCTTAAAAAAGGTAGATGGCGTTATTGATGCCAACGTGAACTACGCGAGCGAGAAAGCCACCGTCTCTCTCGCCTCTGGGGTAATTGGGCAGGCCGAACTGGCGGCTGCTGTGCGTCGGGCTGGGTATGATGTGGTTGAAACGGCCGTTTCTGACCAGCCTGAAGACGCTGAGCAAGCGGCCCGGGATGCAGAAATTAAACATCAACAGCACCGCTTCCTTATTGGCGTCATCTTCTCACTCCCCCTCTTCATCTTTAGCATGGCCCGAGATTTTGGGCTTGTGGGGCATTGGGCACACGCCAACTGGGTTAACTGGCTCTTTTTGGTGCTTGCCACTCCGGTTCAATTTTACGTGGGCTGGGATTATTACGTCGGTGCCTACAAAAGCTTACGCAATGGCAGCGCCAATATGGATGTGCTGGTTGCCATGGGATCATCAGTCGCCTATCTGTACAGCGTGGCTGTGTTGATTGCTAAAACATTAGGCTCCAACCAGCTAGGCGAACACGTCTTTTTTGAAACCTCAGCCGTCATCATTACCCTGATTGTGTTAGGCAAACTGCTGGAAGCTCGCGCCAAGGGGCGCACCTCTGAGGCCATCAAAAAACTGATTGGCTTACAGCCCAAAACGGCTCGCGTTGTGCGCAATGGCACTGAGATGGATGTTCCCATTGCGGATGTCCAAGTTGGCGATCAGGTTTTAATCAAGCCGGGCGAGAAGGTACCGGTTGACGGCGTGGTTGTTAACGGCCATTCATCCCTCGACGAAAGCATGATTACGGGTGAAAGCTTACCGGTTGAAAAAACCGTTGGGGATGAAGTTGTGGGGGCAACGCTTAACAAGCAGGGTCTTCTAACCATCGAAGCCACCCGCGTCGGCAAAGAAACCGCTTTGGCTCAAATTATCAAGCTTGTTGAGCAAGCCCAGGGCAGCAAAGCACCCATCCAGCGGGTTGTCGACCAAGTTTCGGCCTACTTTGTGCCGTTTGTTTTGGTTTTAGCCGCCCTCGTCTTTGTCATTTGGTTGGCCAGCGGCGCGGGATTTGTAGCGGCACTGCTGCGATTAACGGCCGTTCTCGTCATCGCCTGCCCTTGCGCCATGGGGTTAGCCACACCAACCTCAATCATGGTCGGCATGGGCAAGGGCGCGGAAAAGGGCATTCTCTTCAAAAACAGCACCGCTCTTGAGCAGGTCAAACAGCTTGACGCCATCGTGCTAGATAAAACGGGCACCATTACCAAAGGGGAGCCTGTCGTGACAGATTTTGTGGTATCAAGCGTCACGCCTCAGGTGTCCGGTGTCCGGTCACAGGTGTCAGGTGGGAGCGATTTAGCAATCTCCCAATCCCCCCCTCACCAAACCCAACTTCTACAGCTGGCGGCTTCCGCTGAAGTCGGCTCGGAACACCCGCTTGGTGAAGCCATCGTTGCCGAGGCTAAGGCACAAGGGTTGACATTGCTGGTACCGGAATCGTTTACGGCCGTTGCTGGGCACGGCATCAATGCGGTGGTTGATAGTCAGCACGTGCTGCTTGGCAACAAGCGTCTTATGAATCAAGAAAACATCGTTCTTGATGCGCTGCTGACCGATGAGGAGCGCCTTCAGCAAGAAGCCAAAACGGTGATGTGGATGGCCCTAGACGGAACGGCCGTGGCGCTCATTGCCGTTGCCGATACCGTCAAAGAAAGCTCCAAAGAGGCGATTGCGGAAATGAAACGAGGCGGGGCGCAGGTGATTATGCTCACTGGCGATAACCAAGCCACAGCTGATGCTATCGCGCAATCTGTCGGGGTTGATCGCGTCTATGCCAACGTTCTTCCCGGTGAGAAAGCACAGCAAATCAAACGGCTACAAGAAGAAGGCTTCCATGTGGGCATGGTAGGTGATGGCATTAACGACGCCCCAGCCCTTGCCCAGGCAGATGTCGGATTCGCCATTGGCACGGGAACTGACGTCGCGATGGAAACGGCCGACGTGACATTAATGCGAGGCGATCTGCGCAGTGTGCCTCAAGCCCAAGCTTTATCAAGCGCAACGATGCGCAACATTTGGCAAAATTTAGGGTGGGCCTTTGGGTATAATGTCGCTCTGATTCCTATTGCGGCCGGTATTTTGGCCCCCTTCGTTTGGGCACCAGACTTCTTGCGTGAACTGCATCCAATTTTAGCAGCCGGCGCAATGGCGTTTTCAAGCATCAGCGTTGTCACAAACGCCCTTCGGTTAAGAAGATATTAATTGTAATCATAACATTCGGTTATAAACTGAATTTGCGTATAATTTCGAGGGCGGCTTACGCGTTAAGTGAAACGACGTTCCTGCTTAGAAAAAACGCCGGCTGTAATCTTCGTTTCCTCGAGGTTCCGAAGCTTTTATCTAACTGGGTTTTCAATTTAGAAACTTCGGAACACTTAAGCCGTCCTTTTTTGATCAATCGAGGGGAACAGAATCGGAAAGTTTATGCCGAAAGCGATTCAAAAAACAACTTTCCGTTCACCCAATAGGAGTAGAGAATGACCAGAAGACCTGTGAGTAAAACAACATCACCAATAAACCCCGTTGTCATTGGGGCAGTTCTCCTTGGTGTCGTTTTGTTAGGGGTATTACTCTTTTTAAACGTCCGGGGACCAGCACCTATTGAGGGCGTTGTAGAATTTAGCACCCGCGAGCGGGGTCATGATTCAGACTTCGTTTACCTGTTTGAGGATTATGAACTGCCTCCTCCAGGAGGGCTGCACAACCCGACTTGGCAAAATTGCGGCATTTATGATGACCCAGTCGCCCCTGAGCACGTCATTCACTCTTTAGAGCACGGCGCAGTTTGGGTTGCTTATCAACCTGATCTACCCAGTGACCAAGTTGAAGCTTTGGAAGATGCCGTTCGGGATGAATCATTAGCCTTATTAAGTCCTTATCCTAATTTAAAAAGTCCCGTCGTATTAACCGCATGGCAAGTTCAATTAGAGCTGGATTCTGGCAACGATCGCCGCGTTGAACGATTCTTAAATCGGTATCAAAATAGTGAATTTACTCCCGAGCGAGGGGCAACCTGCTTCAGCGGAACATCTGAACTTGCTGACCAATGATCCAATCGAATTTTCAAAAGATTGAAGATTTCCAGAAGGCGGCTGGTGCAAAACGGCCGTCTTCACCAACCACACCCGATTTAGATATTCTGCAGTTTCGGTTAAAGCTCATATCGGAAGAGTTCGACGAGGTCAAAGAAGCAATTACCCAAATATGTGAGCAGGCTGCTGGCGAACAAGACCAGCCCCTTGCGTCCTTAGCCCATGAACTAGCCGACCTGCTCTATGTGGTATATGGTACTTTTTCAGCCTGTGGGATTGATGCCGATGCCGTTTTCGCAGAAATTCATCGCGCAAATATGACTAAGATGGATGGGCCACGACGAGAGGATGGCAAGTTGCTCAAGCCACCGGGCTGGCAACCGGCCGATGTAGCTTCACTGATTAAACGTCTTGGGAGATAAGAAGAGAGTCCGAAACTGCGCCAATAAATTGCCATTTCCCCAGAGGCGGCGGCTCAATTAATCATCTTAATTGAGTTTGCCCGTTAGTTGTCAGAGCGCAGTTCGGGTCTTCTTAGGTGGATACAAAATCCGTGCCTCATAGAGCACAACGTTATGAGGCTATGAACAGTGTATAAATTTGCTTTTGGTGTTACATTCCCCTTAGGGTACCAAACGGCCGTTTTTGCAGAGAGACATTAGTCCCAAATCAGGTCCTAGTACTCGGCCCAACAGTGAAAAAACAAAGAGTTTTCAAGAAAATCGCATTTTTAATAAAAATTTGTGACTTTCTCTACGAAACTAACAAATTTTGCAGATAAGGTGATTCGTATGGCAAGAGCAGACAGCCGTTTAAACAACCAGCTTCGACAGATACAGTTTGAACCAAACTTTACCAAATGGGCAGAGGGTTCAATTTTATGTAAATTTGGCAACACCCACGTTCTGTGTAATGTGACACTGGAAGACAGTCTGCCCGGCTGGCTTAAGCATCGAGAAAATCCCCACGGCTGGTTAACGGCCGAATACGCCATGCTGCCCCGAAGCACACAACAGCGCACCCGCCGCGAACAGCGCTGGCCTAAAGGCCGCACTCAAGAAATATCACGTTTAATTGGGCGCAGTTTGCGCATGGCGGTGGATCTGCAGGCCCTTGGCGAACGCACCTTAACCGTTGATTGTGATGTTTTACAAGCAGATGGTGGGACGCGGACTGCGGCTATTACTGGAGGCTGGCTGGCAGTGGCTTTGGCGTTACGGCCGTTAATTCAAGCTGGAGAGCTACCAGAAGCGGTGCTTCGACAACAAATCGCGGCTATCTCAGTGGGTTTAGTCGATGGAGAGGTGGTTCTTGATTTACCATACGTCGAAGATTCCCAAGCTGAAGCAGACGTTAACGTCATTATGACAGCCAAAGGCGCAATAATTGAGGTACAGGGCACGGCCGAAAAAGAGCCCATTAGCTCAGAGCAATTTAATCAAATGATCGCCCTCGCCTCGGAGGGAATACAGGGTTTGTGCCAAAAACAGCAAAATCTTATCAAATCGGTAACAACCCCTTAAACAACTGTTAACAAAGCAGGAGTATAGTCAGAGTATTAAAGCTTCGGGACAAATTAGACACAAACTAACGAGTCCCAAATTTGCTTGCCTTCTACTCCCTTCTCCCTCAATAAACGGAGTCAGTCCCTCACTGGCTCCGTTTGTTTCGTTATTTACCAATTTTGCGGTAAATTCTGACTTATGTCACCGATGTATCGAAAGCCATTAGGTCTTTTAATTGTGTTCATTGCCTTAGGGAGCGCGTTTTTTGTGCTTCAAGACCCCGATAGCGCCAACGTATTGTGGTATGAAGGGGGCACCTTGCACCAATCAACCGTGTCCGAATGGATTACAGCGCCAGAGCGAGATCAGTTGGCGACAGCAGCGGATTGGGTAACGGCGTTCGATGGATTTGGGGCACCAGAAGAAATTTGGCCTAAGGCTCATCGGCTGAGAGACTGTATCAACAACACGGCCGTATCTTCTCCAACAACGACACAAACCCACACCATTGCTACAAGTTGTCATCAAAATTGAGGATGCCCCTGGACGGACTCGAACCGCCAACCTACAGTTTAGGAAACTGACGCTCTATCCTTTGAGCTACAGGGGCTTGTGTTCTGTCCATCATTAATAATGGTCATTTGAAAAACAGAACCTGAGATTTCGTCTACCTTAATTTAATGGCTACTCTTTCCCAAAAAGGTAGATGAAACAGTTGTCAAAACAATCGTTCTTGATACGATTTACTGTGAATTGAAGGTATCTTATCCTAATCGCTGACCATTTTCAAAGGATTTTGTGTTCCAACAGGGTTTTTCAGTCAAAGAAAAAATCACCAAAAAGTTTAAACTATTCTTCTTACCTGAACTCATAAAATTTGTGCAAACTGTCGGTGTTTTATCGCCTAAACTTTTGTAAAATTGTGTTATGTCCGAGCAAATTTCAGAAAAACGGCCGTTTTTTGTTTACGGCACCCTACTTCCCAATCAGCCTAATTTCTTTTTATGGGATTACGCCATCACCCAAATGACAAAGGCCCTCATTTATGATTGTCAACTTTATGATATGGGGCCTTATCCCATGATGATTGAAGAGCAAGGCGGTCGGACGGTAGGGATGGTGATGCATGTCGCGGATGAGTTTGTAGACAATGTTACGAACCACCTCGACACCCTAGAAGGGTACGATCCGGATCGACCTGAAACCAGCGCCTACCAGCGAGCATTGCGGATGATTCAGATGGAAAACGGCCGTTTTGTAAAAGCTTGGGTTTATTTGGGCGCTAAAAAATTTGTTCAAGATTATCCTAAAATCGAATCTGGTGACTGGCAGCAACACATGCAGGTCAAACAAGGGCAAATTGTCGATTGGTGGGAAACCATCGAGACCGTAGCGGGTTTACATCAATCAGAAGAGTAAATTTTCCCTAACAAATTCCTACGAACCATTTCATTGATTCCCACTCAATGAAGCCTCCAGCACAACAATAAAATACGAAGAGGACATTGCAATGAATAAGATTGGGGTATTAACAAGCGGTGGAGACGCCCCGGGAATGAATGCCGCTGTTCGGGCTGTGGTCCGAGCAGGGCTAGATAGAGGATTTGAAGTTTTTGCCATTTATGAAGGGTATCAAGGCATGGTAGATGGTGGTGAACGCATCCAGCCAATGAGTTGGTCAGATGTTGGGGGCATTTTGCACCGCGGCGGTACCATTATCGGCACGGCCCGCTGCCTAGACTTTCTTGAACGATCAGGTCGCTTAAGAGCGGTCAAAAACTTAATTGAGCACGGCATCGATAATTTGGTTGTGATTGGGGGAGACGGCAGTCTGACCGGTGCGCATCTCTTGTGTGCAGAATGGGCATCCCTTCTTAATGAACTCGTCGAAAAAGGGGAAGTAAGCGAAAAAACGGCCGTTCGATACAAACAGCTCACCGTTATGGGGCTGGTAGGCTCCATTGACAACGATATGTGGGGCACCGATATTTCGATTGGGGCAGACACAGCCCTGCATCGAATTACGGATGCCGTGGATGCGATTTCAAGCACGGCGGCCAGCCATCAACGATCATTTGTCGTTGAAGTCATGGGGCGACACTGTGGGTATCTTGCCCTTATGAGCGCCTTGGCCACCGGTGCTGACTGGGTGCTCATTCCTGAAAGCCCCCCCAACCTAGACGCGTGGGAAAATAAAATGTGTGAGGTGCTGCAAAACGGCCGTCGGATCGGTCGGCGTGACAGTATTGTCATTGTGGCTGAAGGGGCTAAAAGCAGGCGTGGGGACCACATCTCTTGTGAATACGTAAAGGAAGTGCTGGAAACCCAGCTTAATGAGGATGCTCGCGTTACAAAACTGGGGCATGTCCAACGAGGTGGTGCCCCAAGTGCGTTTGACCGGAATTTAAGCACCATGCTGGGCTCCTTTGCCGTCGAGGCCATCGATTCTCATCAACATGAGGGACAGGCCAGCCTGATTGGCATTCAGGGAAATAAGATCTGCCTCAATTCGCTAGAAGAATGTTTATCCAAAACCAAAGAAGTCAATCAAGCCATCAAGGATTGTAATTTTGACAAAGCAATGGCGCTTCGTGGCACAGGATATCAAGAGGCATTCCGCACAATCCGAACATTGGTGAGGGCAATGCCGCACGAAAAGAAGCGAAACAGTCGCCATATGCGGGTCGGCATCATGAATGCGGGTGCCCCTTCTCCGGGAATGAATACGGCCGTTCGAACCGCAGTGCGTATTGGCCTCGACAACGGACACGCCGTTTTTCGGATCAACAATGGGTTTGATGGGCTAGTAAAAGGGGAAATTGAGCCTTTTAACTGGATGACAGTAAACGGTTGGGCTTATATTGGCGGCTCTGAGCTTGGCACCAATCGCTATCTACCTGCCAACGGTGATTTTTACGCTATTGCCCGCAATATTGAAGAACATAATCTGGAAGCGCTGATGATTATTGGGGGATGGTCCGCTTACGAGGCCGCCTTAGAGCTATACGAAAAGCGCAACAGCTTCCCAGCCTTCAATATCCCCATCGTTTGCTTTCCAGCCACCATTGACAATGACCTGCCCGGCTCAGAACTAAGTGTTGGGGCCGACACTGCCCTCAACAGCATCGTCGATGCTATTGACAAAATCAAACAATCGGCCGTGGCCTCACGTCGGGTCTTTGTGGTTGAAGTATTAGGGGGTACCTGTGGCTACTTAGCCCTGATGGGCGCCATGGCGACGGGGGCTGAACGCGTCTATCTCAATGAGGAAGGGGTTACGCTCACCGATCTGCGTGAAGATGTGGAGGATCTGGTCAAAGGATTTCAGGAGGGCAAGCGTTTGGGCTTGGTGATTCGCAATGAAAAAGCCAACGAAACCTACTCGGCCGAATTCATGCAGTCCTTATTCGAAGAAGAGGGGAAAGGGTTATTTTCCTCTCGCCGTGCTATCTTAGGCCATCTACAGCAAGGGGGTAATCCCACCCCGTTTGATCGTATTTTAGGATCGAGATTATCAGTCAAATGTATTCAATTTTTAGAAGAGCAGGTCAGCACCGGCGGCGCTGAAGCGGCCTGCATTGGACTAGTTGAAGGGAAATTTGACCTAACTGATTTTCAAGATGCGCCCCGCATGATTGACGTTGAAAAACGGCGCGCTAAAGATCCGTGGTGGCTCCAATTGCGTCCTGTCGCCCGCGTCATGGCCAAGCCGGGCGTGAAATAGCTTATATCATTAATAATTGCTTATTGATTCCTTGATTGGTGAGCCTCATTTCGACCTGTGGCAAGAGAACTGTGTAAAATGGGGGGGATGAACTATCAAGATTACTATAAAACGCTAGGCGTTTCCAAAAGCGCAACTGAAAAAGAGATCAAGCAAGCCTACCGAAAACTCGCCCAAAAGTATCACCCTGATAAAAATCAAGGGAATAAAGCGGCTGAAGAGACGTTTAAATCAATCAATGAAGCATATGAAGTGCTGGGCAATTCGGAAAACCGAGCCAAGTATAATCGCTTAGGCTCTGCTTATCACCATCATCAGCAAATGGGTGGCGCCGGTGGTTTTGATTTTTCGCAATTTTTCAATGGGGGAAACGGCCGTCCCGGAGGGTCTGGTTTTTCAGACTTCTTTGAATCCATTTTTGCACAACAGCAGGGGTTTGGTGGGCCGCAAACTCGTCGCCCCAATCTTAATGTTGAACATGAAGTCACGATCCGTTTAGAAGAGGCGTATACCGGAACTGAGCGAATCATAACGCATGGGAGTGACCGCTTTACGGCCAAAATTCCAGCGGGTGTCAATGACGGCACCAAAATCCGTCTTCGCGGCAAAGGGCGCACCATGCAGGGCATGAAAGGAGACCTCTTCTTGAAGGTGCTCATTGCCCCACATGAAACGTTTGAATTCACAAACGAGCAGTTGCGAACTAACGTCGAAGTTGACCATTTAACGGCCGTTTTAGGGGGCAAGGCCATCGTGCCGACCATGACTGGGTCTGTCAAACTTTCTATTCCAGCCGGCACCCAACCCAATCAAACAATGCGCTTGAAAGGGAAAGGTATGCCCAAACGAACCCCTAAAGACAGCTTTGGTGATTTACTTGTGACAATCAAGGTTGCCATTCCCCAAACATTAACCGAGCCAGAAAAAGAACTGTATCAAAAACTGGCAGAGCTAAAAGAAAATCTTGACCCTATTTCCGAGGAATAAATTATATGTTTTCTATTTCTAAACGATATCCCGTTCCGTTTACGCTCGCGCTCTTAGCGCTGGTGGCCTTGGCCTGCCAAGCAGTAACGCCCATCCCAGCCGAGCCAACTGAAACTGCCACCACCAACGAAACGGCCGTTACCATTAACGAAGATGAGATCATTGCCAGTGCTGTTGCTACCGTTTCTGCCCAGCAGCCTGTGCCAGTCAGCGACACAGTTGTGGTGGACAACAGCGGCCTGCCTATTGGCCCCGATTTAGAAACCCAGTTCATTGAACTATACAATCGACTCAACCCCTCCGTTGTTCACATCTTTATTTTTGATGCCGACAACATCGGCATTGGCTCTGGTAGCGGTTTTGTTTACGATGAGACGGGCAATATTGTGACCAACAATCATGTTATCACCGGTGCCGATTCAATTGAGGTCGTATTCGCCAACGGGGAACGCCGCGTCGGCAGCGTGGTAGGCACCGACATTGACAGTGATTTAGCCGTCATTAACGTTAACAGCCTACCAGCTGGTGCTAGCCCGCTACCATTAGGCGACTCCTCATCGATTCAGGTTGGTGAACTGGTTGTGGCCATTGGCAATCCATTTGGTGAATCCGGTTCAATGACCATCGGTATCGTAAGTGGGCTAGGACGAACATTAGACTCTCAGCGTACCGTCCTCGGCGGCCGCTTCTCCATACCTCAGGTTATTCAAACAGATGCGGCTATCAACCCGGGTAACTCTGGTGGGCCGCTGCTCAATTTGAATGGTGAGGTGATTGGCGTCAACAGCGCGATTAACTCGTTGACAGGTGTAAACTCAGGGGTCGGTTTTTCAATTCCGGTGAATGCTGTCCGCAAAATTGCCCCTTCTCTCGTCGAGCAAGGAGAGCATGATTACTCCTTTATTGGCATCACGATGACCTCTGAACCGTTTACGCTGGCTCAGCTTGAAGCGTTTAATTTGCCGCCCAACGGCATTTACGTCACGACGGTGCAGGGCGGATCACCCGGGGATGAAGCGGGTTTAATTGGCAGCAACACCGACGCCCAAAACGCTCCGCTCCAATCAGGTGGCGACTACATCCGAGCCGTTGATGGTGTCCAGCTGCGCACCTCAGCGGAGCTTTTAAGCTACTTGGTGTTTGAAACAAATCCAGGTGACACGGTCCAGCTTACAGTGCTGCGAGATGGTGAAGAGATTATGCTGCCGTTGACGCTGGGTGAACGGCCGTAATTTGAATAAGTTATTCAGTGCTCAGTAATCAGTGCGATTTGACAAACAACTGATTACTGAGCACTAGTTACCAATTACTCATCTCCATTTATCCCCTCTAATGCCCTTTACCTCCTTTCTCAATCAGCTTGCTAATTCCCCTTCAACAAACATCCTAACAAATCCATACGAAGCGGGGCCAAATGACTGGAATAGCAAGCGACTGCAAAATTTGCGCCGTTATTTTGAGCAGATGCAAACGCTCAAACCTGAGTTCTTACTGGTAGGCGAAGCACCAGGCTATCGGGGATGCCGCTTATCCGGCATTCCGTTTGTGAGCCCTCAGCGATTAGTGAGCAGCCTAAATGATAATCAGCTTTTTGGCATTGAGGCGGGTTATCAGCCAATCGAGGAGTGGCGTGATGTCTGGCGTGAGGCGTCATCAACCATTGTGTGGCAAACCATTACCCAGCTACCGCAACTGCCCATCTTGTGGAACGCTTGCCCCTTTCATCCCCACAAACCCAATCAGCCAAAAACAAATCGTGCCCCCAAAACAAGTGAGCTAGACGATGGAAGGCCGTTTATCCATCAGCTCCTCACTCTATTTCCCATCCAAACAGTCGTGGCGGTGGGCAATAAAGCTGATTTTGCCCTAACCCGCTGGGATATCCCCCACGAAAAGGTGCGCCATCCCTCTCACGGTGGCAAACGGCCGTTTCAAACCCAACTTTTCCAATTGTCTGAAAACAACGCCAAGCAACGTTGATTGACTTGACTGGCGAAATTATTTTTGCTAGGCTGACGCGAAAGTAAGCGTGCGTCAGTAGTGCAAATCAGCCACCAAGGAATCAACATCATGAACACTCATCCGTTTCCAGAACTACGTCCCCTTTCTTTAGGCCAAATATTAGATCGCGGCATTCGACTCTACCGTAACAACTTTTTACTCTTCATCGGCATCTTTGTTGTCACCCAAATCCCCACCTTTGCGCTTGGGATGAGCGCCATATTTGTGGCTGGCGATTTAGACATTATCTTCGAACAGCCGGGGCAGTATGTTGAGTTTATTATCGTTGCTATCGTGATTGGGCTTTTAGGCTGGCTATTGACCCTCCTGGCCAGTGCCGCGCTTTCTCGAACCGCAGCAGAAAAGTACTTAGGGCAAGAAATTGGGTTGCTGGAAGCGTATCATCGGGTCAAAAACGATTGGACCAAGCTGGTCATGGCCACAGTCGTTTCAATACTGCTGGCCATCACCATTGTCATTTGGACACTAGTTCCTTGTGTCGGCTGGTTAACCGGTGCGGGTATGCTCTGGTTTTACTCGTCAATTATTGTGCCGATGCTTACGCCGGTCATCATCTTAGAAAAACGAGCTGGTTCAACAGCATTTTTCCGCTGTTGGGAGTTAGGCCGCCGAAAATTTTGGGATGTGGTTCGCTTTGGGTTTCTCGTTCTCATCATGGGTGAGGTGCTAACAACGGGGCCATCTTTACTCATTGAGCTCTTTCTCACCTCAGCGATGGGTTTTGAACAAACCAGTCAAGTTGTCCCTATCGTCCAACAAGTTGTCGGTACATTAATTCGTATTGTGTATTTGCCAATCCCAATTATCTGTTTTACACTGCTCTATATCGATCTTCGGGTGAAAACTGAAGGGTTTGACTTGCACCTTCAGTCGGTTGAACCAGAAGAAAAAAGCTCGATTGGGCAGGTCTTTTACTCAAACAACTTCGTCCAAGCTTGGAAACCAACCGGGGAAGAAATGGGCTACTTTCTTGGTGTGACCTTGCTCACTGGTATTTACGGATTTGTGCTAGATTTAATAGGCTTAGGCGTATCCTTTTTCTAGCGAAAATTTTTAGGACAATCAGTTCATGACAATTGCTTCAACTCCTGAATTACGCCCCCTTAGCATGGGGCAGCTTTTAGATAGAGCCATCCGGCTTTATCGCAATAATTTCTGGACGTTTACTGGTATTGTGGCCTTGACCCAAATTCCAGCCACCATTTTGAACATCATTCTGACGGTTGCTATTGCCAACTACAATGCACCAGAACCCACCTTCGGCACATCAGAAAATGAATTTTTAGATGCCTTTTTGTTGGGATTAGGGACGGTGCCCCCTTGGTCGATCACCGCATCCTTAGCCATTGGTTTTTTGGGCTTTTTGCTAACGATGTTTGCCTATTCTGGCATCATTCATTCGGTGGCACAGAACTATTTGGGAAAAGACGTTGATTTATCATCTGCCTTAGGCTATGCCAGTAAAAATTGGCTAAGTTTATTTTGGCCACTGGTGTTAGCCTTTTTGTTCGGCTTTCTAATAGCCATTTATTGGATTTTTGTCCCACTTTTAGGTTGGTTAACAGGCCTGGGCATGTTCATCTTTTGGGGCAGTGCGGCTGCATTCTTAGTTATTCCCATTGTTATTTTGGAAAAGAAGCGCTCGTTTGAAGCAATTGCGCGGGCATGGGAGCTAGGACGTAAGCGATTTTGGTGGCTCATTTTATTTAATCTAATTTTGTTGGCATTTAGCTGGATTATTATTCAAGGACCATCATTATTAATTGCAACGGCCGTTTCGCAGTTTGGTGGGTTTGGGTTAGTCTCCATCGAATCTCAAATCATCCAACAAATCGTCAATACGCTTTTGAGTGCCATCTATTTACCCCTTCAATTAACCTGTTACACTCTGATGTATTTTGACCTACGCGTCCGCTTTGAAGGGCTAGATCTGTCCCTAATGGCGGTATCGGATGATGAAGGTGGGGTTGAAGTAGACCAGCTTTTACAAAACGCCCCTAAAGCAGATCCGAAAATGGCACCAACCGGTGAAGAGTGGCTCTGGTTTTTGATGTTGTCTATTATCATCTATCTCCTCATCGTCATTTTTTACGCCATTATTTTTGCCGTTCTGATTGCCTCTCTAAGGTTTTAATGTTGAACCGAGCATTCACAAAAATACAATTTAGTATTCGCACAAAGCCTATCGTAGCAACCTGCTTGCTGTTGGGCATGCTGTTTTGGGGCGCAACGGCCGTTTCTGCCCAGCAACAGTCCATCGATAACTTTTGGGTCCGGCTTGAAGAGCTTCAACAAACGCTGTACACGGACCCCACATCTGCCGATTTAAACCAGTTTGCAAACGTGCTTGAAACGGAATCGGTTTATTCACTACCAGACGGGCGCGTGGTGGCCATACGGCCGTATAGTCTCATCTTCTTCTTGCGGGCTGACGAACCAGACCTTGAAGCAATAGATGACCAAATTGAAGCCCTGTTTTCAGCCCGATTGAGTTGGGAAGCAGGCAACTATTCTGATGCCGATCTGGCCGCCCTCCAAACCATCTTAAACGACCCTGACTTTGATTATGCGCCACCTACCCCCAGTCCTCTACAGGAATATTTACGCGATCTTTGGCTGCGTATCAATCAGTTTTTAAACGACCTTTTGCCAGAGAGGGTGCAAGGTAGCGGATTTTTCCGCTCAATCTTAAACGTGGTGGGCATCGTTGGCTTTGTGATCGTCCTCGGCTACGCGGCGCACACCCTGTTCAACAGCTTCTACTCTGAGGCATCAGGGTTAATTTTGGAGGAAGATGAAGTTGCCAATCTAACCTCAGACAGTGCGTTTGAGCGGGCGCAAGCCTTCTCCACCGAAGGGGATTTCAGAACGGCCGTTCGCTATCTTTATCTATCCGCCCTGCTGCTTTTAGAGGAACAGGGATTACTTCGCTACGATCGCAGCTTGACGAATCGCGAGTATTTGCGCAGCGTAGCCCATAAGCCAGAAATGGTGGCCATTTTGCGCAGCGTCATTGAGGTTTTTGACCGCGTTTGGTACGGCTTCCAGCCGCTAGCGGCCAACGAGTACAACGAATATGTCAAACAAGTTGAACAGCTCAAACAGTTGAGGGCGAAATGATTCAAGAACGCTCAAGAGACAACATGTTGGCTTTTGGCCTCGTACTCCTCATGGTTTTAATCACGATCGTGGCGGTTATTCAGCAGGTTCGCTCTCAAACCGTTGACCCACCGCTAGCCAGCTTTTCAACAGCTTCAGATGGGGGGCAGGTACTCTACCGCTGGTTGGGTGAGCTTGGCTTTGAGGTCACAGACCTTGTAGAAGGCACCTTCACCATTCCCGACAGCGCCGATATGGTCTTGATCCTTGAACCCACGGAGCAGATAGGGAATCTTGACTGGCAGGTTTTAGATGAATGGATTAATGAGGGCGGCACGCTCGTGCTGGCTGGTGAGCAATTTCCAGCTGTTTCGGCGTATCGACATTTTGATGTCTCACTCCAGGTGTTATTCCTTGAAGGGACACCCACGATTGATACCCCGCTGACGGTTCAGCCTATCATTTCTGAGCTACCCTTGGAAGAGCGAGTTCGGTTTCTTAATACAGCCCGCACGGATATGGTGCCGTTGCTATCTGTAAACGGCCGTCCCGTCATTCTGACGTTTGCACAGGGAGAAGGGCGCGTCATCTTAAGCAGTTTGGTACAACCTTTTAGCAATTTAGGCTTACAAGAGCCGGGATATGCTGAGCTGATTCTCAACCTGATTGGCAAACCTAGCGGCACGGTCTGGTTTGATGAATGGCATCACGGCGTTCGTCCCGAATCAGCGCGAAGCGGCAATTGGCTCCAGCGCACGCCCATTGGTCGCTCGATTTTATACACCGTGGCCGTCGTGTTTGTATGGCTACTGCTGCGCGGGCGTAACTTTGGCCGCCCTGTACCGCTTCGTGAGGACATTGTGCGTCGTTCACCGCTGGAGTACGTTACGGCCGTTGCCAATCTCAGCCGTCGGGCTGGACACCGGCAGGCCGTTCTGCAAGACACCCACGACCGCCTCAAACGGCGACTCAGCACGCGCTATCGACTCTCACCGACGCTCCCGAACGATGAGTTCGTGGAAAAATTAGCCCAATACCAGCCCTCGCTGGACAAACAAGCGCTGCTAAAATTACTCACCCGTTTGCAAAATCAAAACGTCTCCGAAACCGAACTGGTGCAACTGGTACAAGAAGCATCAACATTTGAAATGTAGCGTGCGCCCTGAGCCTATCGAAGGGACCTGAGCCTAATGAACCGCCATTGGCTGCTCTCCTATACAATTCTAATGTGACGCTTTTACTGTTTTGCTGTCTTAACCAGTAGGCTAGTAATACGAGTCTACATCGTGATCGTCAGTCATTGTCATAAACGAGAATGATTTAAAAAAGCGATCGCGATCACGAATTCCGATTAGGGATACGATTTTTGCAAGGATTTACATGGATTTAATTTTACGAGAACACGCTGAACAGCAGTTTAGCGCGGAGTTGGAAGAACTTAAAAAATCAGATAGTCGTCCAAAACCACCCAATTGGCACCTTTCTCCTTGGGCTGTCGCTACCTATATCCTCGGCGGCACATTAGACAATGGATTTGAAATACAACCGAAATATATTGGCAACGGCCGTTTAATCGAAATCGCCATCGCCACCCTCACCACCGATCGCGCACTGTTGCTGCTTGGTATTCCCGGCACCGGCAAGACGTGGGTATCTGAGCATTTGGCGGCCGCCATTTCTGGGGATTCCACAATGTTGGTGCAAGGCACTGCAGGTGCGGGTGAAGAAGTCATTCGATATGGCTGGAACTACGCGAGCCTAATTGCCAAAGGGCCCTCGGCCGAGGCATTAGTGCCCAGCCCGGTTATGCGAGCGATGCAGGAAGGACAAATTGCTCGAGTCGAGGAACTGACCCGTATTCCGGCTGATGTGCAAGATGCTCTTATCACGATCTTGTCAGAAAAACTGCTACCTATCCCGGAGCTGAACCAAGAAATTCAGGCTCAAAAAGGGTTCAACGTCATCGCTACGGCCAATGATCGAGACAAAGGGGTCAATGACCTCTCGAGCGCGCTCAAGCGGCGATTTAATACCGTTGTGCTTCCCCTACCCGCCTCGGCTGCTGAAGAAGTTACGATTGTGGAGCAACGGGTGGCTAGCTTAGGCAAGGCGCTTGACCTGCCTGCTGAACCGCCTGCTCTCGAAGAGATTCGCCGCGTGGTCACTGTATTCCGTGAATTGAGAAATGGCTTAACAGAAGACGGCCGTTCCAAGCTCAAAGTACCCAGCAGCACACTCAGCACGGCTGAGGTTATCTCAGTTGTGAATAGCGGCTTGGCACTGGCAGCTCACTTTGGAGACGGCGTGATGCGCGCGCAAGACTTAGCGGCCGGCATTACCGGTGCAGTTATCAAAGACCCTATGCACGATAGCGTCATCTGGCGCGAATATCTAGAAACCGTTGTCAAAGAGCGCGACGAATGGGGTGACTTATATCAAGCTTGTCGGGCGTTAGTGTAGGTGATGATTAGGAGATTGAGACATTAGATGATTGGTTTTTGGATAAGTGGTTATACATCAACTAGTAATTCCAATTCCCAATCCCCAATCTCCAATCCCTGATCCCCCAAACTATGAAAACACCTCCCCCTTACCTACACCTACTCGGTATACGGCACCACGGCCCGGGTTCTGCTCGGAGCTTGGTGGAAAGGCTGGCTAAAATTGAACCGGATTGCATCTTGGTTGAAGGGCCGGCTGACGCCAACCCGCTAATTGAATGGCTTGGCCATCAAGATATGGAGCCACCTGTCGCCCTTTTGCTTTACCGGACGGATGAGCCAAATAAGGCAAGCTTTTTCCCTTATGCTGAATTTTCCCCTGAATATCAGGCGATTAAATATGGGTTAGACCGTCGCTTAACGGTTCGCTTTATGGATTTGCCGCAAAAGAACATGATGGCGGCCGATGCCAAACCCAAAATGCCTGAGATGTCTGTATTTAAACAGGTGGCTGAAGCATCTGGGTTTGGGCAATATGAATATTGGTGGCACACCATGTTTGAGCAGCGGCAGGAGAATACGGCCGTGTTTCCAGCCATCTATGAACTCATGTGCGCCATGCGCGAGCAGAGCGAAGCAAGCACACCAGAAGAAATTCCCGAAGCCGTCCAAAAATCACAGCGCGTGGCCGATCAGCGTGAAGCGTACATGCGCACCTGCATTCGCCAGGCCCGAGGTGAAGGACACAACTCAATTGCTGTCGTTTGTGGCGCGTGGCACGCGCCGGCCCTAGCCGACTTAGACACCGAATCAGAAGATTTTGCGTTACTCGCCAATATGCCAGAGGTCTCCGTAGACTCAGCCTGGGTGCCGTGGACCTACAGCCGCTTATCAAACGCCAGCGGTTACGGAGCAGGCATCTACTCCCCCGGCTGGTACCATCACCTGTGGGATGCTTCTGGGCAAAAATTAAGCAGTGAACAAACCTCAACTCGCTGGCTTACACAGGTGGCAACTCTATTGCGTAAAGAAGATTTAGACGCTTCCCCAGCTCACGTCATCGAAGGCGTGCGGCTCGCGGAAGCGTTGGCCGGCATGCGCGATATTCCTTATCCGGGTTTAGACGAGCTTAACGAAGCGTCACTGACCATCTTATGCAGTGGTGACCAGATGCCGATGACGCTCATCAAGGAAAAACTTACCATTGGTGAGCGGATGGGCGTGATTCCGCCCGATTCACCTATGGTGCCCCTCCAGCGAGACATCTATATGCGCCAGCAGCGTCTGCGCCTCCACCCCGATGCCAATTTACAGCAGATTAAGCTTGATCTGCGTGAGTCTATCGATTTAGAGCGCAGTCTGCTTTTGCACCGCTTAAACCTGCTGGGCATTCATTGGGGCAAACGCATGCCGCAGCGCTCTAATCAGCCGGGCACTTATTCAGAAGGGTGGCGGCTCGTTTGGGAACCGAAGCTCTCCATGCAGGTTGTTGAGGCAGCCATGTGGGGCAATACGGTCAAAAGCGCCGCCAAAAATTTTGCCCAAGATAAAGCGGATAAAGCCTCAGATTTAGCCTCGCTAACTGCGCTGCTAGACCAAATTATTCTGGCGGATATGCCAGAAACGGTCCTCTATTTGATGAACCGGATTGAGGAAAAAGCGGCCGTTTCTAGCGATATTCCGCTCATGATGGAAGCCCTTGTGCCGCTGGCCCGCGTTTTCCGGTATGGGAGCGTGCGCCAGCTTGATGAAGAAGTCATTCGGCAGGTGGTTGATGGACTCGTTACCCGTATTTGTATTGGGTTGCCTAGCTCCTGCCAATCACTTGACCACGATGCGGCTAATGAAATGGTTGGCCGTCTAGTTGCCGTTCACGCCACCATTAATTCGCTGCAAAACGTGCAGCACCGCGAAAATTGGGAGCAGGCGCTGTATAAAATTGTTGATCATGAAAAGGTGCCTGGTGTTATTGCGGGCAAGGTCTGTCGGCTGCTGTTAGATAGCCGTGCTTTTTCAGCGGAAGATGTTTCACTGCGGATGGAACGGGTGCTATCGATGAAAACGGCCGTTCGTGCTTCAAACGAAGAATTGGCCCAGATGGCATCTTGGCTAGACGGCTTTTTACAGGGTAGCGAACTCATTTTACTGCACGATCAGGTGCTTTGGTCGCTGCTAGACAGCTTTGTCACCCAATTAGATAGTGACCGTTTCCAAACGATTTTGCCGCTGTTGCGCCGGACGTTCTCATCATTTAGTGAATCAGCCCGAGAACAGATCAACTGGCGTATTCGGCATGGCCAAACGGCCGTTTCGCTTGAAACAGCAGCCGCTACCGCCGGTTTCGACCAGGAACAGGCGGATGCGATCTTGCCAACCTTAGCGAAATTGCTGGGGATTGGGGATGGGTAGTCATTTGGTCATTGGTTATTGGGAAAGTCTGCCAATGTAACCTGTAAACTACCCCTTGCCACTCTGCAACATGCAAACTAATTAACCCTGTGTGCAAGTTACTATTATCAAGTGTCATCATTGCGTAAGGACATAGCATGCTATGTCCCTCCGAAAGAATATTAAAAAAAACTGCAACACAAAAAAACTATGAAAAACAAAAATTCCGACAATCTCACCCCATTTTTTTCCAACCAAGCCCAAGTCGAGGAGCGACAGCGGCGGTGGCGTCTGGTCTTGGGGAAGATTGATGATCAACCGGAAGAAGGGGAAGGGGAAGCGGGTGAAGAATCCGGTACGCCAACTGATTCTGAGCTCTCCACAGAGGACCAAGCGATGGATCAGGCGCTTGAATCGCTGTACGGAGATAGCGAGGAAGGTGATTTAGGTGATTCAAATCCTGACATAGCCCGCTGGCTAGGGGATATTCGCAACTACTTCCCTGATTCAGTTGTCCAGATCATGCAGAGAGACGCGCTCAAGCGGCTCAATCTGCGCAAATTGCTGGCGCAGCCAGAATTTTTAGAAGCAGTCGAACCAGACCTCGATTTAGTGTCTAATATTTTGGCGCTTAAAAAGGTGATGCCCGAGCAAACCAAGCAAACTGCTAAGCAGGTGGTGCGGAAGGTGGTTGAAGCCCTTCAGGAAAAGCTGACCTTTCCAATGCAGCAGGCGATTATTGGCAGCTTAGATAAAGCGCAGCGCACCCGCAGGCCGAAGCATCACGATATCAATTGGCTACGCACCATCCACACCAATCTCAAACATTATCAACCGGATTATCAGTCGGTCATTCCCGAAACGCTGGTTGGATACGGCCGTCAACGATCTTCCGTCAAAGACGTCATATTAGCACTCGATACCAGCGGCTCGATGACGACCTCTGTCGTTTATGGCTCAGTTTATGCAGCCGTCATGGCCTCAATTAATGCCCTCACCACCAAAGTCGTGATGTTTGATACGGCCGTTGTAGATATCTCAGACCAAATGGACGATCCCGTTGAAGCCCTTTTTGGCATTCGTCTGGGCGGCGGCACCAACATTGATAAAGCGCTAGCATATTGCCAGCAGCTCG
>JBCCFD010000066.1:0-24241 GCA_039029915.1 Chloroflexota bacterium | reverse complement strand
TAAATGACGAACGTGTTCGCGCAACCCTAACTCATCGATCGTGGTAAAAATGTCGTCGTAAATCCAGCCTTTACCGCCAACGATGATTAATGGCACATCAACGGCCGTTTCTTGCCTTAACTTCGCGTACGCCCGAATCAACGATGGATAATTTTTACGCGGTTCGAGCGTGCCCACTGCTAGCACAAAGCCCCGAGGCAGATTGTGCGCCTTGAGCGTTTGGTCAATCTCCGCTAGGGAATACGGCCGTTGATACAGCGGGTTCACCGAGAGATGCACCGTCGTTATTTTCTCCGGTGGCACATTGAGCTGTTCAATCACATCCCGTCGCGTCGCATGACTATCCGCTGAAATATGGTCTGCCTTTTGCACCGCCCAGCGGATTTGCCCAGCATAGTAGCGCAAGCTCTCCTTGGTTAAAAATTGGGGGTAGAAAATAAAATTTAGATCATGCACGGTAATCACGTGCCGCCGACCGCCTCTTTGAGGTGGGATAAAGTCGGGGCTGTGAAATAAATCAAGCTGATGCGGCGTGAGCTCAGCCGTTAATGCCATCCGCTCAATTCGATGATGGCAGGGGGTCCACAAATTTGACCGCTTAAATTTCGGCGTCGATGGCTGGTAGGAACGGCCGTCTTTTCGGCTGTGAAACACCGTGTAGACATTCTCATTATCCACCTCTGCCAAGGCAGGCAGCAGATGGAGCACATATTGACTAATGCCACCCATTTGGTAAAACGGCAATCGACAATCAATCCCAATTTTCATATTTGGGATTGTATCTAAAACGGGTGGAGAAGTGAAAAGGTGAGGCACGGATAGGGTCAAAATAAGCCACCCCTAAACCCCTCTCGCCCTCACCCCTCAAGCCCTGTATAATTCTAGTGGAATGAAATGAGCCATTGCCTAAACGTGACGCGTGAACCCTAACACTTAACACCAACTCGCAATGCTCAAAGGAGACAGATCATCATGGCGAATAATAACGGAAATGGTGTCGTCCAAGAACAGACCATTAGTGAATTGCTTAATCGCGTAGAGTGGCTTGAAGATGAGCGGCGTAAAATGTCAAAGCGGCTCACAGAGCTTGACCAGCGTTCAACGATTCAGGAGCGAGAAATTAGCTCTCGCGAAAAGCGAATCACCGATCTCGAAAAGCAAATTGCCAATGCGTCTGCGCAGATGTTGCGCATTCAACAGGTCGATGCTGAGCTAGCTAACTTCAAGGATGATTTGGTCAAGATGATTGACCAATACGACGAACGCCGTATTCAATCTGAAAATGAACTCGATCGTCTCCGCCGGGTTGAGCATGAAGCCCAAACTCGAGAAATTGCAGATTTACGCTCCCAAATTGGGGAAATTCTTAAACTACGAACCGACCTTGATCTGCGTCGGGCGGAAGAAACCCGGTTGGCCACCATGGTTGGCACGCTTCAGGGAAATTATAATAGTTTAAACGGCCGTTTAGACGATCTGCAAAACTACCACACATACCTCGAAGAAAAAGAAAAATACAACAACAAAGCGATTTCAGAAGTGCAGGGCACCATTCACGAGCAAAGCAAAAATATCGAACGAATGTTAGTGCGCATTGACACCACAAACGCCACTTTGCTAAGACAAGAAACCAAAATCACCAAAATGGAAGACGAAAACCGTACCGTTGAAGAAAGCAGCCGAAGCTGGATGGAACAAATTCAAATTGGTGAATATGAAAGAAATCGCAAGCTCGATCAATGGCGCCGAGATATCGATGACCAAAGTAAAGCATATGAAAACTTCAGCAAAGAGTGGATCAAGATTTCAGACTACTACAAACAGGCGCAAATGGCAGTTCAGACTTTAAGCCAGTGGCAAGACCAAATTGATACCTTGCAAAGAGAAGCGACTGAAATGTTGCGCGTTGAGTCCCGCCGCATGCAAAAACGATGGGATGATTTTGTATTAGATAATCAAAAGCGGCTCAAGAATTACGAAATCGAATCTGAACAGCTCTGGGCGACCGCCAATCGGCATGAGCGTGAGATGCGTGAACAAATCACCCACGTCGAGGAAGCAATCAACAAGCTAGATCAAGAAAAAGATTTGCTCTTCCGCATCCAAAACGCCCAATCAGACGCCCTCAAACTGTTCCCAAGATTATGGGCCGACGAAGTACAAAAAGCGATTGACAACGATCCAAACCGACGCCGTCAACCAACGCTGGTTCAAATAAATGAAGAAGACCAACTGGGTTAGAGTGAATGGTAATTGGTAATTAGTCGATTGGTTAATTGATTGATTAGCACTTTGTTACCAAAGTTTTTAATACTTCTATTTGTCTGAAAAGGTTTGTTTTTTTACGTAACGAAGTATTAGTTTATTTGATAATTAATAATTGGTAATTAGAACTTACCTTACGCTGGATACTGATTACCGAACGCTAAATACCAATCCTCTAGCCCCCAACCCCTAAAGGCATCTCCATGTACGTCATCGGCACCGCTGGGCATGTTGACCACGGCAAATCAACCCTTGTGCAGGCCCTTACCGGCATTGATCCCGATAGATTAGCAGAAGAAAAAGCACGCGAAATGACCATTGACTTGGGTTTTGCTTGGTTAACGCTGGAAGGTGAGGAAGTGGGCGTTGTCGATGTGCCAGGGCATCGAGACTTCATTGAAAATATGCTCGCCGGCGTCGGAGGGATCGATGTGGCGCTTTTTGTGGTGGCCGCTGACGAGGGGGTGATGCCTCAAACCAGAGAGCATTTAGCGATTTTGAACCTTTTGGACGTACGGGGTGGAGTGATTGTCCTCACGAAAACTGATATGATAGATGATCCAGACTGGATCGAATTGGTCTCTCTGGACGTCAGTGAAGCGGTGTCTGGCACGGTGCTTGAAGACGCCCCCATTATGCCAGTGTCTGCAAAAACTGGGGATGGCATCACTGATCTACAGGCGATATTGTGGGAACAGCTCTCCGCTTCGCCACCTCGCAATGATAACGGCCGTCCCCGTCTCCCGATTGACCGCATCTTCTCACTGTCAGGGTTTGGGACAGTGGTTACAGGCACCTTGATAGACGGCCGTTTCCAAATCGGAGACCCAATCGAATTACTACCCAGCGGTGAGAAGGGGCGCATCCGAGGCCTGCAAACCCATAAAACCAAGCTCGACATTGCCCGTCCAGGCAGTCGGGTCGCCATTAACATCTCAGGTATCGAGAAAGAAAATATCAAACGAGGCAACATTATTGCCCATCCCGACACAATGGGTAGCACCATTCTGTTTGATGCCATTTACAATCAGCTACCTGAAGCAGATGCGCCCATCAAGCACAATGCAGAAGTTAAGCTATTTGTCGGCGCAACAGAAGTGTTGGCCCGCGCGCGCATCATTGGAGATGAAAATTTGGAACCCGGGCAGGAAGGGTTTTTACAGTTGGCCACTCGGGAACCGATTTCAATCAGTCGAGGTGACCGCTTTATTATTCGGCGGCCGTCACCAGGCGCGACTATTGGGGGTGGACGCGTGCTTGACCCTCACCCCGGCCGCCGACACCGACGCTTTAGGCCCGACGTTTTGGAACGGCTCAAAACCCTTTCTCAGGGAACACCAGAAGAGATGCTCGTTCAAGCGTTGGCCCGGATCGAACCGACGTCTCAGCAGGCGTTAGTTCAACAAGCCCCGCTAGATAGTGAAACGGCCGTTTCAACGCTACAAACACTCATCGAGTCTGGTCAAATTGTGCAGCTAGACACCCAATATTACACGCGCCCGACTTGGCAGCGGCTCGCCGACCAAGCTAACGAGCTTGTCGGAGCTTATCACAGCAAAAACCCGCTCCGGGTTGGCATTTCACGAGAAGAGTTGCGCAGTCGTCTGCGGATGAAAACGGCCGTTTTCAATCCATTCCTTGAAAAACTTTCGCAAAGCGAACAGCTTATTGAAAAAAATGCGGTCGTTCATCTTCCCAATCACACCGTTAAATTTAACCTGCAGCAAAAACAAGCTATGCAGGCCATGGAAAAACTATTCAAGCAGGGCGGCGTCAATTCGCCTAGCGTCAAAGACAGCCGGGCCAAGTTAGGCGATGATCTGTACTTCGCGCTCCTCGAAATGGGAGAGTATGTACCGGTCAGTCAAGACGTCGTCTACCTTAAGGCAGATTACGAAAATATTATTTATAAATTAACCGAGTATCTCTACAAAAACGGCACCATCAACGCCCCCCAAGCGCGAGACCTGCTCAGCACTAGCCGCAAATACGCCATTGCTCTGCTTGAGCACCTCGATGATAAACGGATCACGCGTCGCGTTGGAGACAATCGGGAATTGATTAAGAAGAAAGAATAGTTATTTGGAGATTGGTTGACTTAGTCATTAGTAATCAGTCATTAGTGAACGGTAAGAAGTAAACTATGAGCTGGCGCTATTAGCCCTGAATACCAACGACTGAACACTAACCACCAATCCCAACCCCAAAAGGAAAAAATGCAATATCGACAATTAGGTAATTCAGGTGTTCGTGTTTCAGTTTTAGGCTTAGGCACCAACCGATTTGGCACCCATGTGCCCCAAGCAGATGTCAACAGCATTATTGATGCCTCAGAAGAGCTGGGCATTAACTTTATCGATACAGCAGATGCCTACACCGGAGGCGAATCAGAAAAGTCGCTAGGGGTAGCGCTTAAAGGGCGCTGGGACAAATTTGTTCTCGCCACAAAAGTCTACTTCCCCATGGGCGAAGGCACGAACGATAAGGGCGCATCCCGATATCACATCATGAACGGCGTGGATGCCAGCTTGAAGCGACTTCAATCTGACCACATTGACCTTTATCAAATTCATCGTTGGGATGTGAATACACCAATCGAAGAAACGTTGCGCGCTTTTGACGATTTGGTGAGCAGTGGCAAGGTCCGCTACATTGGCGCTTCAGCTTATGCATCTTGGCAGTTAGCCAAAGCCAATATGCTGGCTCAATTTAACAACTGGACGTCCTTCGTCACCGTGCAATCCCACTATCATCTGTTTGAACGAGATGTTGAAATGGAAGTCCTCCCCTACTGTCGCGAACATAACGTTGGGTTTATTCCTTTCTTTCCGCTGGCTGGCGGCTTTTTGACTGGCAAATATAAGCGGAACGAGGCGGCTCCAGAAGGCTCAAGGGGTGAATCAAGCGCCTATGTTCAAAAATATATGACTGACGAGAATTTTGATAAGGTTGAACAATTAACCGCCTGGGCAGAAGCTCGCGATCGGACAATGGGCGACTTAGCGCATGCGTGGCTAATGGCGCAGCCTCAAGTTTGCTCTGTCATCTCGGGATTGACCAAATTAGAGCATCTCAAATTGAATGCCAAAGCGGCCGACTGGAATCTGTCCGTGGAAGATCTTGGTGAAATTGACAAGATTATTGGTGAAGGCCCTAATCTTGAGGCGATGTAATGAGCAGACGTCTCGTCGATCTTTACCCGCTGGAAACTGCCGTTCAAATTAAACTCGGCGATCAGTGGGTATTGGGGATCGTTGTGCGCCATCAGCATCCGGCCGTTTGGGTACAAACCCTCAACAAACAGCGCTGGTTTGTCACAAACGGTCGGCGCATTCGGTTGCTAGAGGAAAGAAAAGATGAGCCTCGGGATTCATCTTAAACAAAAATAAAGAGCTAGAGAGAGGCAATTGTCTCTTCCCATTTACCACCTGCAATACACAACAGACAGGCCCTATGAATGAACAAACCGCCGCGAAACTGCGAGAAATTAACCGGAAGTTTTATGATGGATTAGCTCAGCCATTTACCCAAACTCGCCAAAGACCCCACGACGGCTTTTTTGAGCTGTTGAACCATTTCCCAGAAGGTCAGGTATCTGTTCTTGACGTCGGCTGTGGCAACGGCCGTTACGGGTACTTTATCGAGCAGCACGACCGCCTCCTCAACTACACGGGCGTTGATTTCAGCGTCGGGCTGCTTGAAAATCGTGTCGAATTAACGAAGCCAGCCACGTTTAGAGAAGGTGACATGAGTCAGCCGGGCTTTTTAGACGGCCTAGGTCAATTCGACGTCGTATCGTGCATGGCCGCTATTCATCATTTACCCGGTAGAGCAAACCGAGTGCGGTTCTTGCAGGAGTTAAAAGAGCATTTGAAGGAAAACGGCCGTTTGATCATTTCCGCCTGGCAACCCATTGATAGTGAACGTCAGCGCCGAAAAATCCGAGACTGGTCAGAAGTTGACATCAACCCGGCCAATCTTGAACCCAACGACTATTTATTGACATGGAAATACGGCGGCTTTGCCTATCGGTACGTCAATATCATCAACGAAGAAGAAATGACCAAGCTAACCGGAGAAGCAGGTCTAACCCTCCTCCATCAATTTAGAATGGACGGCAAAGAGGGCAACCTCTCCCTGTACAATGTGATATCGCATTGACACCCCCTTGGGGAATGTTAAAATGGATTTGTTTTGTGAGCAAAATTATAAAAGTGGTATCAGTAATCATTGTGATGCTGACGTCTAACAAAAAGACACACCCATTACAAATATATCAATACACGAATAAACGAGTATACCCATATACCTAAACACATCTCCAATGGAGTAACTAATGAGCGTACGTGCCAAACTAACGGCCGATATGAAAACAGCCATGAAAGAAAAAGATACACAAACGCGTGATACCTTGCGCTTAGTCATGGCCGCAATCAAGCAAGTTGAAGTCGACAATAAAGTTGAACTCGATGATCAAGGCATCACTGAGGTTCTCACCAAGCAGGCAAAGCAGCGCCGAGAAAGCATTGCCGATTATGAAAAAGCGGGTCGTACAGACCTGGCAGACGTTGAAAAAGCAGATTTGCTTGTGATCGAACGATACCTTCCCAAAATGATGAGCAAGGAAGACATTCACGCCATCGCGGCTGAAATCATTGCCGATATGGATACCTCTAATCCCAAAGTGATGGGGCAAATTATGGGCAAGCTAATGCCAAAGGTAAAAGGCAAAGCAGACGGCCGTATAGTCAATGAAGTTGTACGCGAGATTTTGCAAGGCTAAACGCATCCCTAAATGGCAAAGCGTCAGGTGTCTCCTCGTTTTCAGCAGTTGATACAAGCATCCCGACCGTGGTTGTTTACTGTTGCGTTGATTATAGGATTAACGCTCATCTATTCATTCAATCTTGTAGCCACCGACGATCTGAATGTTGAAGTCGGTCTGCCCGTTTTAGAGGATATCACCGCTCCGCGCAGCGTTACCTATCCCAGTGAATTTCTAACTGCTGAAAAGGTAGATCTTGAAACCAATGCGGTAGCCGATGTTTATACTGTCATTGACACCCAGATTGGCCGAAATCAACTAAACTTATCTCGCTCAATCTTCTCGTACATCGATGTCGTCAGAGCCGACTCCCAAGCGTCGCTAGAGACAAAAATCACCTACATTAACGCCATTGAAGATTTGAATTCTGAAGAAACAGTGGCTGAATCCTTAATCAATCTCAACAGCAGCGACTATGAAGTGGTGAGGGGTGAGGTACTTCGTATTGTCAATGAAATCATGCGTGAAGAAATCCGAGAAACACAGGTCAGTGAATACCGCACCCGAGCTCGTCGGGATGCCCCACTCGATTTAACCGCGACTCAAACCGAGGTCATTACTGATCTCGCCCCGCAGTTTATTGTTCCCAATATCTTTTTTGACGAAACGGCCACCGAACAAGCGAGACAGCAAGCAGCAGACGACGTTGAAACTGTTTTACGGGAGATCTCTGAAGGGCAGCGCATCTTGCAGGCTGGTGACATCGTTACGGATGCAGATGTCGAAGATTTAATCGCCTTGGGACTTCTAGAAAGCGAAACAAATTGGCAAGATGTCGCCAGCATTATCATTATCGTTGTCTTATCAACGGTCATCCTTATGCTTTACTGGTTTCAATACCATCGGCGCCACGGGCAGGAAAACGGCCGTTATCTCGGCGCGCTTTTTGGTATTTTAATCGTCTTCGCTCTTCTATCGCGGGTGTTCCAATCGGGGACAGGCATTCTAGTCTACTGGTATCCCATCGCCGCTATGTCTATGATGCTAACCGTCATCTTTGAAGAACGATTCGCCATTATCGCCACCCTAATCATGAGCCTGCTTTATGGCTTTGCGGCGCCAAACTCCCTAGAACTCATGCTATACGCCATGACCGGGGGCATCATGGCCTCACTCACCATTCATGACGCCCAGAGAATTAATGCGCTTTTCCGAGCGGGCATTATTGCCGCCATCGGTTACATTACCGTCATCGTTATTTTCCGCCTCACGGAAAATATGGTCGATGTAGTATCTCTATTGCAGCTTGCCCTCTTCGCGTTTGCCAACGGCATTCTTTCCGCTGCCCTCTCGCTGGTCGGCTTTTACCTCATGGGTAGCGTCTTCGGGGTGACAACAACCATTCAGCTTCAAGATTTAGCCCGGTTAGATCATGAACTTTTACAGGAACTGCTGCGCCGCGCACCCGGCACGTACCATCACAGCATTATGGTGGCCAATCTTGCTGAGCAAGCCGGTGAGGAAATTAAAGCCAATACGGGGCTAATCAGGGTGGGCGCTTTTTATCACGACATTGGCAAAATGAATCGCTCCCCATTTTTTATTGAAAATCAAGAGGGCATTAACCCTCACGATTCGATGGACCCTTATACCAGCGCCCGAATTCTAAAAAGTCACGTTACTGACGGGCTCGAACTAGCCCGCAAGCACGGCCTGCCCGACCGCATCCGCAGTTTCATCGCTCAGCATCACGGTACTCGAATGATCAAAGGCTTTTACTTTAAAGCCAAGGAGCAAGCTGGAGATAATGAGGATGAAATCGATAAAAGCAAGTTTACCTATCCCGGTCCGCTGCCGCAGTCACCAGAAACGGCGATTGTGCTTATGGCGGATGCTATTGAGTCAGCTTCGCGCGCTTTGCAGCCCGATACACCTAAAGCGATTGAAAAGCTTGTCAATTCATTGATTGATGATGATTTGGCAGACGGCCAGCTTGACGAATCGGGATTGACCCTTGGGGATATTCGGAAAATTCGAGCCTCTTTCATCAAAACGCTCAAAGGTCGCTTCCACGTTCGTGTTAAATACCCAGGTAATGATGAGCTAATGGCTGACCAGCCAGCAGAGACGCCTCCTGCCCCAGAACCCATCGCTGAAACAAACGGGCAGCCACCCCAACCCCGTCTTGATGATACCAAACCACTGGGCTCCAATGTTCCTAATTCACAGTAACGCACATGAGTTTTGAGATTGACATTCAAGCCTTAGTTGAGGTGGAGAAAAGCTTAATCACTTTGATTAAAACGGCCGTTTTAACCACACTCACCTACGAAAAAGCCCACCCAAACGCTCAGCTTAGCCTTGTTTTATCCGATAATCCGCATCTGCAGCAGCTAAACGCCCAATTTCGCCAAAAAGACACCCCAACGGATATTTTAAGCTTTCCAGCCGAACCAACAGTCGGTATGGAGCATTATCTGGGTGATATTGTAATATCCGTCAATTATGCTCAGCATCATGCGGCAAAGGAAGGACACACCCTAGCTGAAGAGCTGCAGCTGTTAGGGGTTCACGGCACGCTACACCTGCTGGGCTATGATGATATCGATCCCCCCGATAGAAAAACAATGTGGGCGGCGCAAACAGCCGTTCTTAATGAGCTAGGGATTCAATTAAAGGTAGTAAATGAGTGAGGCAGAGGCGCAAGGTTGGAAAATTGCAGGGTTGCAAGGTTACTTGCTGTAGTTCTGCTCTTCAGGTTACAAGGAACCGCTATAAATACCTCCCCCTACACGCTCAACACTAACTTTAACGCCAACCAAAACGAACTATGATTTTAATTTTCATCGATAATCTCTCTCCTCAAACCCGCCGCGGTGGGGTTTTTAAGCTTCTGATCGAACAAGGCAACGTTGAGAAAACTGCCGTTGGCAAAATCGTCGTCAACGGCGGGATGGCAACCGTTGAGGTTGAAGAAAGCGTGGCCTCAAAAGTGGTTAAAAAGCTTGATGGATTGGCTTTTGATGGAGGACGCCTGCAGGCATGGCAGCAAGTTAATGGCGAAACACTCGGTGTATATTTCCAAAATCAGCTTCGCTGGCTTGACTGGGAGGCCCAAGAAGAACAAAAGCAGTATGCTGAGCAAAAACGAGATTTGGAAAACAGCCTTAGCCAGCTGGTCGTCAAAAGTGAAGATGTCACTCTGGGTGGACGGATCCTGCTGCGGCTAGCCCCTAAAAATGAACAAAAATCGCTTCCTTGGAGCAAATTATCAGTTGGAACTCCGATAGTGCTTTCTGCTCCAACTGTCTCAGCAGATGATTATCAGCGGGGTGTGATCAGCCAAATGCGCCGCTCATTTGTGGAAATTGTCATCAACCAAGCGCTGCATGAGGCGTTAGCCGATCAACCTACCCTCACCATTAGCCGCTCCAATGATGCGGTGGGGCGTCAACGAATGGTCCAAGCTCTATCAAAAGTGGCGTCAGCCAATCATAATCGTTTAGCTGAAATAAGAGATGTCATTTTAGGGGAGCAGGACGCTTATTTTGTGACCGAAACGGCCGTTTCTGACACCATCCTCTCCCCCTTAAACCCTTCCCAACAGGAGGCACTCCAACACGGGATGCAGGCCCAAGACATCGCCTTAATTCACGGCCCACCGGGAACTGGAAAAACAACCACCGTCGTCGCCCTCATTCGAGCTGCGATTGAAGCGGGAGAAAAAGTGCTGGCCTGCGCCCCCAGCCATACGGCCGTTGACAACCTCTGTGAATCATTGGTTTTAGCAGGAGAAAATGTACTTCGGCTGGGGCATCCGGCTCGCATTGCAGACAGCCTTCTTCCTTACACGCTAGATGCACAAGTAGCCGAAAATGATGAGTACAAGCTAGCCAAAAAGCTGCGCAAAGAAGCAATGGGGCTAAAAGAGTCGGCTGGGAAATGGCGGCGCGCCAAACCGGAGAAAGGGGCCAAGCAGGCGATGCAGTTAGAATCAAAAGCTATGCTCAAAGAGGCACGTCAACTGGAAAGTCGCGCAGTTGAGCAGGTGCTAGATCGAGCCACCGTTTTGTTGTCTACACTTACTGGGATAGACAGCAGCCTCATTGGCGGTCGCCAGTTTGATCTCTGCGTCGTTGATGAAGCAGGGCAAACCACCCAAGCGGCTACTTGGATTCCAATCACGCGCGCTAACCGGGTTGTGTTAGCTGGCGACCATTGCCAGCTTCCCCCAACCATCCTCTCCAAAAGGGCAGAAGAGGCCGGATTTGGGAAGAGCCTGCTTGAAATGTTGATGAATCAGGCTGGTGGCGCCCTTTCCCGTCAGCTAATCGTCCAATATCGGATGAACGAGGCAATTATGGCCTTTAGCTCCCAAACCTTCTATGACAACAGCTTACTGGCGCATGAGTCTGTAAAGGCGCATTTACTAACAGATTTGGCAAACGGTAACGGGGATGGCTTGCTGGAAACGGCCGTTACCTACATCGACACCGCTGGGGCCAGCTACGATGAGGAACTAGAACAGGATGGCACCAGCCGACTCAATCCACAGGAAGCCCAGCTCATTGCCAAAAAAGCCCAGCAGCTATTTGAAGCGGGTCTCAACCCGAACCAAATTGGGATTATTACCCCTTATGCCGCTCAGGTGCGGCTGTTACGAGAGCTGCTGGGTGAAGAGATTGAAATTTTCTCAGTGGACGGCTTTCAGGGTAGAGAAAAAGAAGCCATACTCATTTCCCTTGTCCGAGCAAATGAGAATGGCGATATTGGATTCCTGTCAGAAACACGCCGCATGAATGTGGCCCTTACCCGCGCCCGCCGTAAGCTGCTCGTCATCGGTGACAGCGCCACCATTACCGCCCACTCCTTCTTTGCTGACTTAGTCACTCATTGGGAAGAAACCGGTGCTTACCATTCAGTGTGGGAAGAGTTGTAAGAACAAGCCATCAAGTGCAGCGCAAGGCGATAATTATTCGACTATTCAGCGATTCGCAAGTTATTTATTGAAAACGGCCGTAACCAAGCCTATACAATTAAAACTTAACTAAAAATAGGCGAAATATTAAGCAACGATGCCACGTTTTCCCACGTATTAGCAATTCCAATGGTGTTTGAGCCGGCAAAACAAAGCCCCACCATCTTATTATCTTCCGAAATAAGCGAGCTACCGCTATCGCCCCCCTGTAAAAACGGACCGCTATCTGCTGTCATTGCCACTTGGTTAGTAAACGTCGCATTCCCATTGGGATACCCAGATACCTCAAACGTGGCGTTCACTTGCGTAATCGTACCCACCGTGAAATCAGTTGTACGACCAAACTTTTGCACGCGCATTCCAAGTGTCGGCTCACCTGTGCCTGTCACCTGACCAATTTCTGGTAAAGCAAGATCAAATTCGTCGACAGTTAACCGAGCCAGCGCCGCATCGACTAAATTGCCTTCCATTTCAGGAACGGCCGCTGACATGGGCACCAGTCGCGTATTCGACCCAACGGCTGAAGCAATTAAATTGGGCAACCACGCCACTGCAGCGGCAGTGCCGCAGCCGCTCGGTGCGCCACCACCACCACTCCCAGATTTAATCGGCACAAAATCTGATAATAATGCAATCACGTCGTCTGGTGTCCGACCGCCATCAAAATTGCCGGGTTGGGTAATCGTCACCACGTCACGCTCATTCACTGACACATTGTTAGCGGCAATGACGTGCCAATTGGAAAGCATATAGGTATTTGGATCACCCGATTTACGAACCAAAAGCCCAATCGTCCCTGCCGTCACGCCTGGGTTAAGCCCTGTTGAAATCCCCGGCTGAATCGGCCGTATTCGCTCGCGCGGATTGACAGCCACCGCCCCAGGCAGCTCACTAATCACCGAAATGGGGCCAGTCTCAATCACATCGGTTGGCTCATCCATAAACATTTCCGGCACTCGATCGGCAACTGAAAGTGTCTCTAAAGCCACCTTTCGAGCCACAGAAACCACTATACATTGGATTGGATTTCCCTCGCTATCTCGAACAATTTCCCCATTCTGGGTTTTATATCCAATGCCCACACCGACAACATTAGCTTTAGGCATAATAGCTTCAGTAGCAGCTTGAATTTCCATCGCTTCTCCTTTTTTGTTCTAACGATCAGCTATTTTGTAAATGAATTTGGCACGATGCTGGCAGCTTATGGTTTTTATTGATAGGTCCTCTTGATCAAAATGTAGCTAAGCGGACCATTTCTTATACGCTTTTATGGTATGGGGGGATACGGCCGTTGTCAATTTTTACAATCTTAAGATGCATGGAAACCATTAAAAATTAATCTAAAGTCCTATTCATTACATTTTTTTGTAGAATAGCCTTATTTTCAGATAGCCCCTATCTTTTGCGCCACAAAATTGGGGTATGACCTAAAATTTTGAGAGGAATGCCGTGAAAAAAATAGTATCGATTCAATATTTGCTCATTTTTGTAGCAATGAGTTTGCTTATCACAATTGGGGTTGTGCAGGCAAATCAAGCCAATGATGCCTCCGAATCAAACCGGTTTGTCGGAGGAACCTTTATTTCAGATGATTTCAATTATTGTAACCTAGCTTCGCATTGGACATTTATTGACCCACTAGGAGATAGCACATTAACCCTCAATGGCACCCAGATGCTTTTGGAAGTTCCAGCAGGCATCAATCACGATATGTGGGAAGGTGCCAACACAGCCCCCAGAATTCTGCAGACAGTGAGCAATACCGACTTTGAAATCGAAGCCCAATTTAACACAACGGTTAACTCTAAATTCCAAATTCAAGGCATCTTAATTCAACAAGATGATAATAATAAAATCCGATTTGACTTTTTTAATGATGGTGAAAATACAAATGTCTTCTATGCTAAATTTGAAAATGGCGTGGTGACTGATTCTCAGGCAACCGTGATTTCATCGGGGAGTGAATTAGCCATGCAGATCCGACGCACCGGAGACGTCTATAGTCAAGAATATCGAATTAATTCAGGCACTTGGCTTAATCACTTATCAATCACCTACGCAGGGTTAGTCGTTAACGACGTCGGTATCTTTGTTGGCAATGTTGGCACAGCCGATCCAGCCCCTAATTTTACAGCTGCAGTTGATTACATTTTTAACACCGACTCTCCAATTTTGCCTGAAGATAACGACGCTTTTACATTGAATTCATCTGTATCAGGTCCAGGCTCTCTAGACGTAAGCCCAAACAAAGCAACCTACAATTGTGGTGAAACTGTAATCCTTACCCCAACTGCCAATTTTGGGGCTGTTTTCACGGGCTGGGGTGGCACTCTTTCGGGACATGCATCTCCACAAACAGTAAACATTTCAGGTGACACAACGGTTATTGCCAATTTTGCAACCGCCACAGATTTCCTTTATTTACCAATGATATCGAACGTTGGCGAAATCAGCTTACCCGCCTCTACCGATTAAACTATAACAAAGCCACCCAAAACGACACATTTTGGGTGGCTTTCTCCCCTATATCTCCTCATATATTTCTCTAACAGTTAACTTACACAAATCTAACGGCCGTTTACGAAACTAATCCTTGTTGAAAAGTTAATTGATGAATAGTGCGCTGAGGCACCAGAAAAACAAACTACACCCTCACGCTACAGCTCATTATTCAATTTGTAAATACCATTAAATTAGACCGAAATTACATATCGGAGGATTATTGTTATGAGTAAAATCATTGGTATCGACCTGGGAACAACCAACAGCGTCGTGGCCGTTATCGAGGGGGGAGACCCTTCAGTCATTCCTTCAGCCGAAGGGGGAAACACCATTCCATCCATCGTTGCCTTTAATAAAAAAGGTGAACGATTAGTTGGTCAAACCGCAAAACGACAGGCTGTTGTTAATCCAGAAAACACCGTCTATTCAGTAAAACGCCTTATGGGGCGGGGCATCAATGATGATGCCACCAAGCGCACAAAAGAGATTGTGCCTTATGATATTGAGGCAGGCCCCCAAGGGGATGCTCGGGTTAAAGTACCCGTTGTCGATAAAGTTTTTTCACCCCAAGAAATTTCAGCATTTGTCTTACAAAAAATCAAGCGAGATTCTGAGGCTTTCTTAGGTGAACCTGTCACCAAAGCCGTGATAACAGTCCCTGCATACTTCAACGATAGCCAACGACAAGCCACAAAAGATGCTGGCAAAATTGCTGGGCTAGAGGTGTTGCGCATTATCAATGAGCCAACAGCCGCTGCGCTGGCCTATGGGCTCGACAAAGACAACAATCAAACCATTCTTGTCTTTGACCTAGGTGGGGGCACCTTTGATGTCTCTATCCTCGAGGTTGGTGATGGCATTGTCGAAGTACAGGCAACAAATGGTGACACCCATCTCGGTGGCGACGACTGGGATGAAAAAATCGTGTCTTGGATGATTGAAGAGTTCAAAAAAGACCAAGGCATCGACTTAAGCAAAGATCGCCAAGCGCTTCAACGGCTTCGTGAAGGGGCTGAAAAAGCCAAAATCGAACTGTCCACACTCATGCAAACCGAACTCAATCTCCCTTTTATCACGGCTGATGCCAGCGGGCCAAAGCACCTTCAGCTAACATTAACGCGCGCCAAGTTTGAACAAATCACGCTGGATTTGGTAGATCGGTTGCGTAAGCCGTTTGAGTTAGCGCTCAAAGATGCTGGCTTAAAAGCCACAGAAGTTGATGAGGTGGTCCTCGTAGGTGGCTCAAGCCGGATGCCAATGGTGCAAGAGTTAGCGTCTACCCTAACAGGCAAAGCGCCCAACAAAAGCGTTAATCCCGATGAGGTTGTGGCTTTAGGTGCTGCTATTCAGGGTGGCGTTCTGACGGGGGACGTTCAAGACGTGCTTTTGCTTGATGTATCCCCACTCAGCCTCGGTCTTGAAACGATGGGCGGCGTGATGACTCCCTTGATTCCGCGCAATACAACGATTCCCACCCGCAAGCAGCAGGTTTTCAGCACGGCCGAAAACAACCAAACGGCCGTTGATATCCATGTCCTGCAGGGTGAACGCCCCATGGCGGGTGATAACAAAACGTTGGGCATGTTCCGCCTAGACGGCATTCCGGCTGCCCCGCGCGGTGTGCCTCAAATTGAGGTCACCTTTGACATCGACGCCAACGGTATTTTGGATGTCACTGCCAAAGATAAAGCAACCGGTGTTGAGCAAAAAATTCAAATCACTGCGTCAACCAACTTGAGCGACTCAGAAGTTGAAGCAATGGTTAATGCTGCCAAAACCCACGAAGCTGATGATAATCGGCAGCGTGAACTGATTGAGGCCCGCAACGGTGCAGATCAGCTCGTTTACTCGGTTGAAACAACATTAGGTAACCTCAACGGTCAAGTTGATGCCGGTGAGCGAAGTCAAATTGAAGGCATTGTGTCTGAGTTAAAAACGGCCGTTTCCACCGACGACACAACCCACATCAAAACCTTAACTGAACAGCTCCAGCAGGCTAGCTATGCCCTCAGCCAAACGCTTTATCAGCAGCAGGCTGGTGAGAGCAGCAACGGCACCGCCCCTCAAGCAGACCCTGATATTGTTGAAGGGGAATTTGAGGAAGCATAATTCTGTGATTAGTTCATAGTGAAAAGTAAAAAGTGAAGGTCAAACTTATCACTTTTTACTTTTCACTTATCACTTTTTACGACTCAAAAGGGGGATGATATGGAATACAAAGATTACTATCAAATCCTTGGCGTTGGTAAAAATGCCACCCAGGGTGAAATCAAAAAAGCGTTCAAAAAGCTGGCCCGCCAGTATCATCCTGACGTCAATAAAGACGCCCCTGCCGCTGAAACAAAATTCAAAGAAATTAACGAAGCGTACCAAGCCTTAGGCGACGAGGAAAATCGGCAAAAATACGACCAGTTTGGCTCTCAATGGGAGCAATATCAACAAACGGGCGGCAATCCACAAGATTTTTGGGGACAGTATGCAGGGGGAGGCACGCGCACCGTCTCACCCGAAGAGTTCGCCCAAATGTTTGGCGGCTCAGGTGGGGCAAATGGCTTCTCTGACTTTTTTGACATCTTGTTTGGCGGCGGGCGACAAGCCGCAGGCTTTGATAGCAGCCCGTTTGGGCAGTTTAACCAATCTGCTCAGGTAGCTGGATATGATTTGGAGCATACGGTGCAGCTCACGCTTGATGAAGCGTTTCACGGCGCTCAGCGAACGTTGACGTATGAAGACGGCCGTTCCATTACGGCAAAAATTCCAGCCGGCGTCACAACGGGCAAGCGCATTCGCCTCAGCGGCAAAGGCCAGCCGGGCGCAAACGGTGCCCCAGCCGGCAATCTGTATTTAAATATTGAGGTCACATCAAACAGTCGTTTTGAGCGAAGCGGAGACGATCTGAAAACGGCCGTTTCTGTTGACCTATACACACTACTTCTGGGAGGGACGGCAGACGTCACCACTATTGACAAAACCGTCAAACTCACTATTCCAGCCGGAACCGAAAATGGTAAGCAGTTCCGTCTGCGAGGACTCGGGATGCCAAAGCTTCAAACCCCAGACCAACGGGGTGATTTGCTTGCCAAGGTGACTGTTGAGTTACCAAGAGCACTGAGTGATGACGAACGCACCCTGTTTGAACAACTGCGTGCGTTAAAAAATGAGTAACACGAAAGACGGCGACGGGATTATGACGTCGCCGTCTTCTTAACCCCACAGCCTGCTCAATCTTGACTGAAAATTGTATCGTTTTCACCACAGGCCAAACCCCAATTCAAAACCACACCCCCAATTCGTCATTTCCCATTTTTCAGAGAAAATAGAAACATTAACCATCAATTGAGGAGGAAATGACATGAGCAGACCTGTAACATTATTCACTGGCCAGTGGGCTGATTTGCCGTTGGAAGAGCTTGCCAAAAAAGTGAGCGACTGGGGTTTTGACGGCCTTGAACTCGCCTGTTGGGGTGACCACTTTGAAGTAGACCGCGCCTTATCAGAGGACGGTTATATCCAAAGCCGCTGGGATCTTTTGAAAAAATATGATCTCAACTGCTATGCTATAAGCAATCATCTTGTTGGCCAATGTGTTTGCGACCCAATCGATACGCGACACAAGAGCATCTTGCCTGATTATATTTGGCGAGATGGCGAGCCTGAGGGTGTGCGGCAGCGCGCCGCTGAAGAGATGAAGAACACCGCCAAGGCAGCGAAGCTTATGGGGGTTGATGTTGTCAATGGCTTTACGGGCAGTGCTGTTTGGCATATGCTCTACTTCTTTCCCCCTACTAGTCAGGAAGACATCAACAAAGGGTATGAGGATTTTGCGGCTCGTTGGACACCCATCTTTGACGTATTTCAAGAAGAAGGCATCAAGTTTGGCTTAGAGGTTCATCCGACTGAGATTGCTTATGACATTATTACGATGCAGCGGTCATTAGAAGCGGTTAACCATCACCCAGCTTTTGGTATTAACTTTGACCCCAGCCATTTGATTCACCAATTTGTAGACCCCGTTGAATTTATCAATGCGTTCCCTGACCGCATTTTCCACGCCCATATTAAAGATTCAAAAGTGCAGCTAAACGGCCGTAATTCCATCCTTTCCTCGCATCTTGATTTTGGCGATCATCGTCGCGGTTGGGATTTTGTTTCTCCCGGCCATGGTGACGTTGAATGGGATCCCATCATTCGCGCTTTGAATCGCATCGGCTATCAGGGCCCCCTCTCTATTGAATGGGAAGACAGCGGCATGGATCGCGACTGGGGCGCCCCCGAAGCATTAGAAATGGTGCGCAGCGTCGATTTCTCCCCTTCAAATGTCGCCTTCGACGCCGCATTTTCAAGTGAATAAATAGGTAACAAAAAAGGATGAAGGCTAAAAAAATATTCAGCCTTCATTCCTCATCCGTAAGAGGTAAACATGGCACTAAATAGAAAAATAAAGTTCGGCCAAGTTGGCGGCGGGCGCGACTCTTTTATTGGAGCTGTTCATCGTCGAGCAGCTCTATCCGATGGAAAAACTGAATTAGTGGCGGGCGCTTTTTCAAGCACGCCTGAAAAAGCCAAAGCGTCGGGTAAGGATCTATTGATTGCAGATGACCGCAATTATGGTAGCTGGGAAGAGATGCTCCAGAAAGAGTCTGCATTACCAGAAGGGGAACGAATTGATTTTGTGAATATCGTTACTCCAAACCATATGCACTTTGAACCCGCTTTGGCATTCATAGAAGCAGGCTTCAACGTCGTTATGGACAAACCGATGGTGCATTCTACTGAGCAAGCAGAGGCATTGATTAAAGCAGTAGAGGACAATGACGTTGTGTTTGCCTTAACCCACAACTACACTGGCTATCCGATGGTCAAAGAAGCTCGAGAGTGGATCAAAAGCGGCAAGCTCGGAGAAATTCAGCGCGTCGTTGTGGAATATCCACAGGGGTGGCTGCTTGAAAAGCTCGAAGATCAAGGTGCCAAGCAAGCAGAATGGCGCACAGATCCAAAGCGGTCAGGGATTGCGGGGGCCGTTGGTGATATCGGTTCTCACTGTGAAAACCTTGTTAGCTACATGACCGGGCTCGAAATTGAGTCGCTCTGTGCTGATCTAACCACCTTTGTCCCGGGTCGATTATTAGATGATGATGCAAATGTTTTGCTCCGTTTTACCAATGGCGCAAAGGGCATCCTGTGGTGCTCACAAATTGCAACTGCCGAAGAAAATGCTCTCAATATTCGCGTGTATGGCAAAAAAGGCGGGCTTGAATGGCATCAAGAACACCCAAACTGGCTTGAGTTCAAAGACCCGACGGGACCTACTCAAATTTATAAGCGCGGCAACGGATACTTAAGCGAGGCGGCTGCGCGAGCAACCCATATTCCGCCAGGGCACCCTGAGGCGTTCTTTGAAGCATTTGGTAATGTCTTCCTGAACACCACGGACTCGATTCGGGCCAAGCTAGAAGGGCGTGAACCGTCTGAGCTAGAGCTTGACTTCCCCACCGTTTACGATGGGGCACGCGGGGTTCAGTTTATTGAGAAAGTGGTGGAGAGCAGCCAGTCAGATGTGAAATGGACGGCGTTTAAGTGAAACGAAGTTCCTCCTTTGAATAAAACGATGGCTGCAAACTTCGTTTCCTCGAGGTTCCGAAGCTTTTATCTACCAAGGTTTTCAATTTAGAAACTTCGGAACACTTAATTGAGTATAAATTTGAAATTGGGAATTGGGGAAACAGTAGACTGAAAGTATCTATTCAGGTGCAGGCAGGATATACAACTGAATATTATTTCTCGCTAACATCCAACAATGCATATAAAAAAAGAGGCTCTGGTGAGCCTCTTTTGCGTTTTTAGTTATGGTCCTGAGAAGTTATCAACGGGATCGATGTTCCCAACGTAGAAGTCGGGGTTTGAAGAGTGCACCCAGACCCATAAATCGTTCGGAGCACCGGATGACCAGTTAAACACCCATTCAGCATCACGCGGGGGCATGTTAACGCAACCGTGGCTGTGCTTATAGCCAAAGCGATCGTGCCAATAAGCGCCGTGGAGGGCAATATCATTGTCGAAAAACATCGTATGCGGGACGTCTTCAACGTAATAGTAATCCGCACGCCCTTCTGCACCAGACATCTTAGTTTGTTCGTGGCGGCTCCACACTTGGAAAACACCTTCGTGAGTCGGCCATTGATTTAACCCAGAGGAGACAAGTCCTGCATAAACCATTGTGTCGCCAATGTAGGCAGCGAAGCTCTGTTCGTACAAATCAACCTCAACCCAATATTCATCTTCACCAACTTCTTCAGGTCGAGGTGAGGCATCGATTAGGCTAACATAGGTTTGACGCATCCAGCGACCACCACCGATGTTGTACCAAATCCAGCCATCATCAGCTATCACGGCTTCATGTACTTCAAAAAACGTGTAGCGCGGCAGTTTGAGGTTGCCAGGGGCAGGGTCAACGCCTGGTTCATTGCTGTACCAAAAATCAACAATCATCCAACCAAACGGCCGTTCCGGTTGATCATTAATTTCAAAGCCCGTAAATTCCGAATCATCTACAAGGCGAATATCTTCAGCTCGAACATACTCATTGTAGTTAATGGCATACCAAGTGCCTTCACTATTCTCAACAACCCCTTGGAGCGTCACAAAAAGGAAGCCATCCCCCACATTTTCAACAATGCCACTGCCTGCGCTTGGCCCAGCGAAAACGTCAGCATAGTCGTTTAGCCTCGCGTAAGAAACATAAGGTAAAAAGCTATCGGCAAATGGTTTTGGTTTAACAAATTGGGCCTGTGGTGCTTCAGTATTGCACACAATTCCCACGGATTCTGACATCACGTAGCAATCAACGGCATAAACGGCCGTATTTTGACCAAATAAACCTACCGCCAAAAATATGAAGCTAAAAATAACCAGTAATTTTCTTCTCATATATCACTTTCTAAAGCATTATGACAAATAGAACTGTAAGTGAGTATACACTAATGGACCAAAGTTGTAGAGTCCTAAAGGTATTGAGGGGCAACGTTACAAAGGGCAAGCTGCGGTCATAAGTTACAAAAACCTAATAACCAGTAACGAAGACACCAATAACCTAATTCTACACACCGTGTTCAGCTAGCTGCTTCAAATAAACACAATACTCATTTTTGCTAGAAATTGACGCCATTTCTAGAAGCTCATCTGTACCAATCCAACCTTTACGGAAGGCGATCTCTTCAACACAGCTAACTTTAAGCCCTTGCCGATGCTCTATCGTTTTTACAAAGGAGCTCGCTTCCAACAAGCTCTCATGTGTCCCCGTATCCAGCCACGCATAGCCGCGGCCAAAAAGTTCAACGTTAAGTTTGCCCTGTTCAAGATAAACATTATTCACATCGGTAATTTCATATTCACCGCGGGCTGATGGTTTGAGGGATTTTGCAATCTCAACCACGTCACTATCGTAAAAATAAAGCCCCGTCACTGCGTAGTTTGATTTTGGCTGGGCTGGTTTTTCTTCAATAGACAGGGCTTTCATGCTATCGTCAAATTCAACCACACCATATCGCTCTGGGTCGTTGACATAGTAGGCAAAAACAAGACCACCATCTTTTAAATTGCCCGCATTTTTAGCCAATTTAGACATGCCGTGTCCATAAAAGAGATTGTCACCTAAAATTAAAGCGCATGGTTCCCCGTTGATAAACTCTTCACCAAGAATAAATGCCTGGGCGATACCTTCTGGTTTTGGCTGAACTTTATATTCAATCTGCATCCCCAAACGAGACCCATCCCCAAAGAGGTTTTTATAGAGGTCTATATGTTCAGGACTTGAGATAATAAGAACCTCTCGAATCTCCGCCAGCATCAATATTGAAAGAGGGTAGTAAATCATTGGTTTGTTAAAGATGGGGAGAATTTGCTTGGAGAGTGACAAGGTTAAAGGAAAGAGGCGGGTTCCACGACCGCCCGATAAGATAATACCTTTCATTTTTAAAGTCTTCCTTCTAAGAAATTGGGATTTTTTGCAGTTGCACGTTGCAGTTGGCAAGTTGCAACAGTATTCTATGCCATCTTAAAAATAGAGTTGGACGCTTACCAATCGTCTAACAATCATTTAGACAACGTAGATGATACGGCCGCAGCCAGCGCAGTTAACAATATTGCCTGCTTTTGCATTTTTAACAATTTGGTCTGAAATAACAATTTGGCAAGAGAGGCATCTGTTAACGCGGACCCTAGAAACCGCAACCCCGCCTTTCTTTTTGCTTAATTCAGTATACTCCTTAAGCGCATCAGGCTTAACTGTTGGGAGATGGGCCTTGCGTGATTCCAATAAGTGATGAAGGCGAAGGGCCAACTCATTCTGTTCTTGTTTAAGATCGACAGTTTCATTTGCCCAAGCTTCTTCTAGTTTATCAACTTCCGTATGGCTGTCGGTTTCTTCTGATTCGGCCTCTTCGAGATAAAGCATCACTTCTAATATTTCTTCTTCAAGCGCATCCACACGGCGCCCTAATGATTCTATTTCATCTTGTAAATCGGATAGTTCTTTCGGATTGGTGACATTCCCTGAGTACAATCTTTTTTCAGATTTTTGCCGTTTGTCTGTCAGGCTGGCTAGTTCAAGGTTTTTATCTTTTTGGGAGGCCTGCCATTTTTGATGATTAGCAACGGCCGTTTCTAAGCGACCTCGCGCAGCAATCAAAGCTGGATTCCCCTTTTGGAGCTTTAACACCTCACCCAAACGTTTTTTCTTCTCTTGAATTTCTGAATCAATCTGCTGGAGTTTATACAATTGATGAACCTGGCTCATGACACCTCAATTAGGGACTGGAGATTGGGGATTGGTATGCTCACTATCCACCTTTTACTATCCGCTATCTGCTATTTGCTTCACGGCGCATTGTAACACAAACCTTACTGATAGAGGTATAATCAGGACCTATGTTAGAAAAGCTAATTCATCTTGAAGAACAGCCATATACCGAAGCGGATGCGGCGTGGGATCAGTTTGTCAATGCCCATCCAAATGGCTCTGTTCTTCAGACAACCCAATGGGCACGGTTAAAAAATCGTTTCGGCTGGACCTCTCATCGCGTTTGGCTTAAAAAAGATGGAGAAATTGTTGCCGGTGCCCAAATTTTATTCAAAACCATCGCCATGCGGCTGGCCCGTTTTGCATACATTCCCCATGGGCCTCTTGTTAATTGGCAAGATCAAGAACAAGTCTCCGTGTTGCTTAACCAAATAGACTTAGCTGTGTACAAATATAATGGCGGTTTTGTAAAAATGGAGCCATCTCTTTGGCAGAATACCGTTGACACAGACCATTGGCACAGCATTTGTGCTGAGAACGACCTCATTTCAGAGACAGATGATTTACAGCCCCCACAGACAATTTTGATCGATCTGACGGCCAACGAAGATGAAATCCTAGCCCGAATGAAGCAAAAAACCCGGTACAACATTCGTCTGGGTCCAAAAAAAGGTGTCACCATTCGTCAGGGAGATCGCTCCGATTTGAAAGCGTTTACGCAACTAATGACCGTAACCGGAAAGCGGGACGGGTTTGGAGTACGCGCACCAGAGTATTATCGGGATGCCTATATTTTTTTTGAAGAGAAGGGGAATGTAGCGCTTTGGTTTGCAGAATATGAGAAACGGCCGTTAGCCGCCGTCATGGCCTTCAAAACCAATCACACCGCCTACAATCTCTTCTCCGCTTCAAGCAATGAAGAACGAAACCGGAT
>JBCCFD010000065.1:0-24414 GCA_039029915.1 Chloroflexota bacterium | reverse complement strand
GATCGATCCGAGAGTCGGGCCATCGGCTTACCCGACGGTGATTGGTCAGCGCGGGGATGTCGCCGAAATCTTTGACCTTGGCGGGGAGTCCACCTTTTCCTGCCACGTCCTGCACGGCATCGGCGTTGATGTCCAAAGTGATCACGTAACAGTCCCTCCGGTCCCTACCATTTTAACGCGGCCGCGCCGCGCGTAATTGAAAACTTTTTAGATGTGTCTCATTTTCCCTTTGTTCATGAAGGATCATTGGGTGATCCTAACAAGCCAGAAATTGGGGATTACGAGGCAAAGATTTCAGAGGCAGGCGTTGTGAGTGAGGGGATCAAGTTTTTTCAACCTAACCCCGATGGCACGGGTGTGGGTGCTGTCGTGACATACACTTATCGTGTTTTTCGACCGCTTGTTGCGTATTTTGTTAAAACAAAAGGGCCCAGCTTTGCCGCGATGTACGCCGTCTGTCCAATTGATAAACTCAAATCAAAAGGGTGGGTGCTCATGTCAATGAACTACGGTTTTGATCAGTCCGCTGAGTCAATTATTGAGTTCCAAGATCGGGTCACAGGGGAAGATATACCTGTGGTAGAATCCCAGCGCCCTGAGCTATTGCCTCTCGATCTGAGAGAAGAACTCCATCTTAAAAGCGATCGCACCGCGATTGCTTACCGTAAGTGGCTGAGGCAGCTAGGCCTGACGTTTGGCACGGCGTAACTGGGGAGTCGTATATTGGTATATTGGGATTAGGAATTTGAGGTAAGCGTGTAGAGTGCAGAGGGACGCGTTTGACTTGTGGTTTTGGTATCCACACAACTTATTGCTAATCACTTTTTACATTTTCCTGAAATTTTATAGAGAAAAATGTGAAAACCAAAAAGCATCTTGAAAAAGAACTTGCCCAAACTTTGGTTTCCACCAAGTGAATTTCACATTTCTAACCGTTTTTATTTCAAAATATTTTGTGAAATTTATATTGATAACGCACATAAAGTTATTTCAATTAAAGCGCGTTCAACCTATGTGATTTACGTGGCAATAACAGAAGAAATTCGTCAATTCTTATTAAAAGTACTAGTTAGTTTTCGCAAAAATAAAATGAGAGGCGTTCTAACACTCAAATGTGCGCTGATGAGACGAAGCACTGATGTGCCCTTTCCAATCAAATATGCAACTCAGAAATTTATTCGACTGAAAACTTAAAATTGCTCATCTTGGAGGTAGCGTTATGAAACGCAAATCAACGATCTTACTGGTTCTTTCATCCTTTCTGCTCCTTTTTCTTACCCCTGTGACTGTAATTGGCCAACAAGTAGATACAAATCGAACTGACCCGCGAGGGAACAATACTCAGGTCGAATGGAGAACGCGAATTCGTTACGAATCAGCAATATTAACTATAACAGGCCCTAATCATTTTGTTTATCAGAGAGAGTTTCCGGTAAATGAATTTCCTTCTTTTGAGTCAATTGACGAATCAGGGATTGCGCTTCAATCAGGCACGTACACTTATGAAATCCAATTGACCCCTTATCTTGCACCGGCTATGAAGGCTGAATTAGTCGCTCTCTCAACCGTTGAAGAGCGGAGTGAATATATTGCTTACTTAACGACAACTGGGCAAATACCTGACGAATCAGACCTTTATATTTCTGGCTATTTATCTATTTCAGATGGTAAATTCCTATCTTCAACATTAGAGGAAACATCTGATTTTGCGGTTCAGGATGGGGCTGGTGATGGAATCATTGTGCCGAATGATCAGCAAATATTAGATGATCTTATTGTGGGCGGGAGCATTTGCGCTGGGTTAGATTGTGTGAATGGAGAAAGCTTTGGCTTTGATACACTTCGCCTGAAAGAAAATAATCTTCGAATAAGGGCGGTTGATACCAGCAATTCTGCCAGTTTTCCATCGACTGATTGGCAAATTACCTTTAACGAAAGCACCAATGGCGGTATGAATAAATTCTCAATTGAGGATATTACCGCTGGTAGAATCCCATTTACGATTGAAGCGTCTGCTCCAAGTCACTCTTTGTACGTCGACGATGGTGGCCGTATTGGTATTGGCACATCAACTCCAGTTGTTGATGTGCATGTCCAATCGGGAAATACGCCTACCGTTCGTTTAGAACAAGATGGGTCTAGTGGCTTTTCTGTCCAAACTTGGGATATGGCAGGTAACGAAGCTAACTTTTTTATTCGAGACACGACAAACGGCTCGGAACTGCCTTTTAGAATTTATCCAGCTGCGCCGACTAATAGTTTAGCTATTGAAGCAAGTGGTGATGTTGGTGTTGGAACGAATGCCCCCGATGCGCCCATTCATATTGTTCGGTCAAACGGCACCGCTCAGCTTCATGTGCAAGAAAGCGCTGGATCAACAACCAACCGAACGTTAATTCATTTAGAAAATAATGGCTCTCCAAATATTCGATTTACTAATAATGTATCAAACGTTGCGTGGGAATCAGGCGTTTATGGGACGACTGGTGGGAGCAACTTTGTCGTCAACCAGCTTGGCTCTGGTGGCAACGAGTTTCGAATTCTTGAAAGTGGGCAGGTAGAAATAGGCCCTGGTGCGTCAACCGTATTTACATTAACCACGTCGGGAAACCTAATCATTAGCGGGACATTGAGCGATGCATCCAGCCGTGGCTTAAAAGAAAACTTTGTTGAAACAGATGAATCAATCTTGCACCAAATTATGGCTCTGCCAATATATTTCTATAACTATAAAGCGGATGATGATTCTGTTCAGCATGTGGGGCCAACTTCTGAAGATTTTGCAGATATCTTTGGTGTCGGTGCGGATAATAAACATATTTCCCCGCGTGATTTAGCTGGCGTTGCCGTTGCTGCGGTGCAAGAGCTGAATAAAACGATTGAGCAGAAAAATGTTGAGATTGAATTTCTCCGATCAGAGTTAGTAACGCAGCAATCAACGATTGAAGAGCTTGAGTCAAAAAATGAAGAGCTAGAAGCAAGGTTAGCTGTATTAGAAGCGATTGTGCTTGAGATGGCTGAAGAAGAGACTGATTAAAGATTTTTGTCTTCGAGCAGGGAATGAATCGGTGTTTTGTTTATTTGATTTATTTCCTGTTTTCATACCTACATATCAAAGAATTTAGAGTAAAGCGCGACAAGGTAACAATTATGTTTGATTTTTCGCCAAAAAGTTCTTGGCAAGGAGCTATTCCCTTTTTCTTTGCCGGTCTAGTTTTTATCTTTGTTTTGACTCTGCCCACCACTTCTGGGCTTAAAGATTTGCATGCGGAAAGCAAGGAATCTGCCCGCTTGGGGTTTGTCGGCCCTGCATTTGCCAAGTTTTTTTCTCCGACAACAATCGGTCCCGGTAGTAGTTCTACTTTAACTTTTCAAATAACGAATAGCTCGTCAAGTCCCGTGACTGATTTAGCCTTTACTGACACCATGCCCGCTGGCATGACGGTTAGTGCCCCGTTAAATGTGTCTAATGAATGTGCAGGAACTGTTACTGCGACGGCAGGGAGCGGAACCATAACGCTGGCTGATGGTAATGTTGCGGCTTCAACATCGTGTTCCATTTCGGTTGATGTGACAAGCTCTACACCCGGAGCACATCTTAATACATCAGATCCATTGGCTTCTAGTGAAGAGCCGGTTGGGGATGTGGCTAGCGCGACTTTAACCGTAGCCACAGATCGACCTGGCTTTAGTAAAAGTTTTAGCCCCAGCACCATTGACTTTGGAGGGCGTAGTACCTTAACGTTTACCATTGATAATTCAGCGAATGGGGCAGCTGTTAATAGCTTGTCTTTCACTGATGATTTCCCTGTTGGCATGGTTGTGGCTGACCCAGCGAATGCCTCAACGACTTGTGGCACACTGGTCCCCGCGACCGTTACGGCCGTTCCCGGTTCAGATTCTGTATCCATGTTTGTCAACCCTTTTGGGATGGATGCCGGTACGACATGTACCGTGACGGTTGATGTAATCGCTACTGCTATAGGCGAATTAATTAATAGTTCAGATAGTTTGTTCGCATTTTCAGGAGATGCTGGAAAGGCAAATGCCGGTTTAATTGTTGAGCAAAACAATCTGTATTTAACAAACGAATTTGTAAACGATCCAGCAGCGGTTGGTGGCACCGTTGATTTACAATTTACTATCGAAAATAGGGATCGACTTGAAAGCGCCACTAATATTGCTTTCACCAATGATCTTGACGCGACCTTATCCGGCTTGGTAGCCCTTGGCACACCGCAATCAAATGTATGTGGGTCCGGCACTTTAAGCGGAACAAGCTTGCTCAGTTTAACGGGTGCTAGCCTTGCCCCCTCAGAATCGTGTGTTTTTACTGCGACGCTCCAAATTCCAGTCTCGACACCTGTTGGCGTGTATCCGAATATGACGTCTGATGTAACAGCCACCGTTGATGGTAGCCCTGTCGTTGGTTCAGCCGGCTCTGATTCACTATTCATTTCCTCAATTTCATTTTCTAAGACGTTCGTTGATGACCCGGTCGCGGCTGGGGAAGATGTTACGTTACGGTACACCATTGCAAATAACAGCACGGTGTCTGCCGCAACCGATATTACGTTTAATGATGAGATGACTACGTTTTTGCCCTTTCCATTAGTGATAACTTTACCCTCAACTCCCTGCGGTGCTGGCTCAACCGTCATTTTAAGTTCACCAGGCTCTGAAAGACAAAGTATTACATTAAGTGGTGGTGATTTGGCCGTAAGCGATTCTTGCACTTTTGATGTTATCCTGACAATCCCTGCGGGTTTTGCAAGTGGTGCTTACTATAGCGAAAGCGAGCGGCTGACGGCGACCATTTCTGCTCAATCTGTTGAATCACAAACGGCCGTTGACGTTTTGGAAGTCGTGTCTGCCCCTGAATTTTCAAAATCTTTTGTAGACGATCCCGTTCTTGGCGGCGAAACGGTTACTTTAGAATATACAATCACTCACGGAGTTGAAGAGCCTAGCCCAGCAAACAGTATCGGATTTACTGATGATTTGGATGCGGTTTTAAGTGGATTGGTCGCCACAGGATTGCCCCAAAATGACGTTTGTGGAACTGGGTCAACAATAAGTGGCACCTCATTATTGACCTTATCCGGTGGCAACCTACAGCCGGGTGAAACTTGCACCATTTCGATTGAACTGCAATTGCCAAGTTTGGATATATTGCCGGGCGAACTGCCAAGTGTTTCCAGCAATTTAAGCGCCACTGTTTCTGGCCTAGTGGTACAGGGTCTCACAGCCGATGATAACTTGATCATTGGCGGGCTAACCTTCTCGCATTCGTTTATTGATTCCCCGGTTATTCCAGGAGATACCGTTACGGCTGAGTTTGTGATTGAAAATGAAAGTCCCGCTTTTCCCGTAAGCGGTATGTTCTTTACTTCTGATTTTGACAACGAAATATCGGGGCTTACCATTGAGTCTTTGGCACCAGCAGAACCGTGCGGAATGGGATCAAGCCTCAATGATTTAGGCGGTGCAACTGTTGCCTTAGTTGGCGGAAATCTCGCCACCACTAGCTCATGTACCTTTAGTGTCACTCTGCGGATTCCTACAAATGCCACTATTGGTAGCTATTCAAACAACACAAGTAGCCTGAGTGCAACAATGAACGCAACACCCCTCTCCCTAAATAATTCCTTGGCTACATTTTCTGTTGATGATTTCTTTATTGAGCTGTCTAAATCTTATTTAGAAGAGTCTGTTTTACCTGGAGAAATTGCTACATTGAGATTTACAATTGAAAATCTACATTCGGTTGATGTCGCCTCTTCAATTACATTCACAGACGATTTGGACGCTTCACTGTCCGGCTTGATTGCATTGCCCCCGTTGCCGTCTGAGCCGTGTGGCACCGGATCGCAGTTAGTCGGAACATCTGAGCTTGTGTTTAGTAACGGTGTTATCAGTGCGATGGGTAGCTGTTCGTTTGACGTGACGGTGCAGGTACCTGAGACAGTTGCCGCCGGCGAAAGCTATGAAAATGTGACCACCGAAGCAACGGCCGTTATTGATAGTTTTGATGTTACGGGGAGTTCGGCAACAGATTTGCTAACGATTGGCGCGGCACCGATCTTTTTCCCACTTCTTATGAGCGATGTTCTACTTGCACCTGACTTAATAGTGACCAATCTTACTGCGACGAGTAACGGCATCAGCTTTGAAATCGAGAACCAAGGCACAACGGCCGTTGCAGACCCATTCTGGATTGATGTTTATATCGATCCAACGACCGCCCCATCAGCGGTTAATCAAATATGGGAACAGTTGGGTAGCTATGGAGCAGTTTGGTTTGTGGATGAAGTGAATCTTCCCTTTGAGGTTGGAGATACGATGATATTCACAATCAATGATGCAAACTTTGAACCTGATATTAGCAATGTGCCAGATGAGATTGCTGTTGGTACTGCAATTTATATTCAAGTTGATTCAGCAAATGCCAATACAGATTACGGTGGCGTTCTTGAAACCCATGAAATCACCGATGAGACTTATAACAATATATTTGGGCCTGTTTTTTCAGTTAGCCAATAACCCTAATTACTGATTGCTATGACGCAGGTGCAAAACGGCCGTTTTGCACCTGCGTCCAAACCTCACTCTAAAGTTCCCCTAAGTTAAGCGTTCCGAAGTTTCTAAATTGAAAATCTTATGAGATAAAAGCTTCGGACCTTGAGGAAACGAAGTGTATAGTCTGCGTTTTATTCAAAGCAGGAATTTCATTTCACTGAAGCGTTCCGAAGTTTCTAAATTGAAAGTCTTATGAGATAAAAGCTTCGGAACCTCGAGGAAACGAAGTTTGTGGCCTTCGGTTTGTTCAAAGCAGAAACTTCGTTTCACATATTCTGAACAAACACTCAGATGAGTTTTATATCATTCTCCCGCCGTGGTAGAATCTGCTGAGTCAATAATAATTCTTCCCCAAAATTTCAGCAGGTGAAAATCAATGAAAATTGTGGTTCTTTCAGACATTCATGGCAACATTCCCGCACTCCAAACAGCGATTGAAGATATCGATCGCTGGCGTCCGGATCAAGTTGTTGTTAATGGAGATGTTGTGAACCGCGGCCCCTGTTCGGCTGTTTGCTTGGACATCATTTTGGAAAAGCAAGCAAAAGATGGGTGGCATCTATTGCGTGGGAATCATGAAGATTTCATTCTTCATTGTGCGACCATCGAAGATGCTGAACAGCAGCCAGATTTTGAATTAAATCAGTTTGCCCACTGGGCATATCGGCAGATTGGCGCCAAAAAAGTAGCGCATTTTAAGGATTGGGGAGAAGTTTTTAGCTGGCTGGCTCCTGATGGTAGCGAATTTCGAACGACGCATGCAGCCATGGGCAATAATCGCAAGGGGATATTTCAGCGAATGTCTGATGAAGAGATTGAGCCTTTGATTACCCCACCGCCTGCCGTTTTTGTCACCTCTCATACGCATGAGCCATTGATGCGAGACATTAATAGTGCACAAGTTGTTAATATTGGCTCGATTGGAGCCTCTTTTGATCGAGATCGACGGCTCTGTTACGGCCGTTTTACCTACACTAAGGCAAAGGGATGGCAGAGCGAGCTGCGCCGCCTTGAGTATGATTATGCTCAAATTGAGCGAGATTATGTAGACTCTGGGTTTTTGACGGAGGCCGGTGTGTTTTCACAGCTGATGCTGATTGAACACCGTCGGGCCGGTGGCCTCTTTTTTCGCTGGGCCAAGCGATACATTAAGCAGGTTGAGGCTGGAGAAGCGACAGTTGCTGACACAGTGCGTGAGCTTTTGAAAGATGAAGATTTACGGCCGTATCTTGGCGCACCTGGCTGGTCGTTTGAGATGCTGTCGTCAAGCAATTATTGACAATTCCCAATGAACGACTGAAAATTGCCTTGATGGAACATCAAGCAGTGATTCACCCCTTAACCCAACTAGAATTAGATGATTTAGTGCGCATTGCGTCAGGTTATAGTTCGCATAATCAGTACGTGGTGGCGCATTTGGACACCCCAACGGCCGTTTCCTTTGAAATGGAGCTGGTTACGCTCACCGAACCTTATATCAAAAAATATAAGCATGAGCCAGACGACTTCGTGCGCTATCAAACCTGTCTCAAGGAGAACTATTCATTTGGAGCTTACGTAGATGAGGAGCTTATTGGAATACTGATTTGCGAACCCCATCATTGGAATCAAAGCTTGTGGGTATACGAGTATCACGTTGCCGAAGGGTTTCGCAATCTAGGCATTGGGCGCAACCTGATGGATGCCCTTGTTGAAAAAGGGGAAGGTGAAAATTTTCGGACCATTGTTTGCGAAACACAAAATACAAACGTGCCTGCCATTTCAGTCTATCGCAAGCTTGGTTTTCAAGTGGCTGGAATTGATATTTCCTATTACTCAAACTACGATTACCCCGATGGGGAGGTCGCAGTATTTATGAAGCGGGAGCTTTTGTGAGAGCTAGAGCTAGAGGATGGTATTGGTGCAGGTTGCTAAGTTGCAGCGTTGCAAGGTGGCAGGGTTGTAAACATCATATGCTATACAAATTATAAAACTTAAATTCAGGAGTTGCGCACCCTGAGCCTGTCGAAGGGTTAAGAAAGTCACTTTGACAGGCTCAGTGACCTCTATTTGCGTAAACCCTTAAATTGTAAATTCAGTGGAGGTGAATCTAAATATGAAAATTAGAGAAGATTTAGTGCCTGGGAATAAGTTTCCTAATTTTGAATTGCCGACCCAAGATGGTGAGGCCATACAGCTAAGCCAGCATATGCGTGGTTTTCCAACGGTTGTCGTGTTTTATCGAGGGGTGTGGTGACCGAAATGTGTTCTCCAGTTGGAGAATTACGTTCGTGACCTGCAGCCAGAACTACCCGTAAGCTACTGCAAATTGCTGGTTGTGACGGTTGATGATGCCGAAACAACTGCTGCGCTGCGTGACCGTATTGGGGCCACTTTTCCCTTTTTGATCGATAGCGATCGCCAACTCATCCATGAGCTAGACATTGTGGATAATACCGATCCCAAACATGGTCAAATCCCAATACCATATACGTTTGTACTGGATAGAAATCGGGAAATTTATAAGGTTTACAACGGCTGGTGGTATGTGGGACGGCCGACGGTTGAAGAGTTACGCATGGATTATCGCGCCCTGCTTTCGAAGCGCGATGACTATGCTTATCAGCGAGAATGGGACGCTCAGGCCGAATCAGTAGATTAGATTTCATAATGGGATATCCCCATAATGTTCTGCCAATATTTTATCGATTCACGTAAAATAATTCGAGTCTAGCTCAAAAAATATGTCAAAAATTGCTTTAATTACAGGCGCTGCCAATGGTATTGGTAAAGCACTCGCTATGAAATTGATTCGGGAAGGATACCAACTCCTTCTGACTGATTTATCGTCTATTGAGTTGGGAGATGTGTTTGGGTCTTATCTCAATGACAAGGTTAAGATAACCAAGCTTGATGTGACAAGTTGGCATGATTGGTCAGCCGCCCTGGCTAAATTGTTGGAAACCTTTGGGCAGATTGATTATTTGTTTAATAATGCGGGTGTTGTCGAGCCGGGCTGGGTGCATGAGGTTGATGAAACGGCCGTTGATACTCAAATCGATGTCAACCTAAAAGGCATGCTTTTTGGCCTCCGTATAGTCAGTGAGCAAATGGTTAAGCAGGGTCACGGTCACATCATCAACATTGTGTCGCTAGCGGGCATCGCCCCCGTACCGGGGCTAGGCGTGTATGCGGCCACCAAGCACGGCATGCGTGGCCTATCGCTCACGGCCGCTTTGGAGCTTCGCGATAAAGGCGTTTTTGTCAGCGCTGTATTTCCTGATTTGGTGAATACGCACATGCTGGACGCGCAGCTGGATCGAGAGGAAACGGCCGTGACCTTCTCAGGTCGTCAAAAACCGCTCACGACCGATGATGTGGTCAAAACAATCCTTAAAGTCATGCGCACCAAACAGCTTGAAATTGGCCTGCCTGAATCCCGTCGCCTGCTTGCGAAGCTAGTAAACTTCTTCCCTAGACTCGGTCTGTGGACCCAAGGCATTATTGCGGCCAAGGGTGCAAAACAGCAGATGAAAATACAGGAGACGGTCAGCAGAGACAAATCAAATTGATTAACCCAAAACAGCCCTGATTTACCTGTTAGCTTATTTTGTTAATTAATTCATCCAATTTTGGTGGGGCTGGGAGCGTAAAAGAGTTTTCTTCAGTTATATGATTGACAATATCCTGAATGTGCTGGGGGACGCTCGCATGAGTTGCTAGGATGGCTAAAATCTCAGGTGTGGTCTCTTGATTTCCAGAAGCTAAATAGTATGTGGCAAAGCCTAAAAGTAGCTCAAAAACAGTCGGTAACGCTTTAACGGGCCAAACAATAGTTAGCCCAGTTTTTAGGGATTGATGAGCTTTTTCATAGGCCTCGGTTTGGAGCCAATAGTCAGCATATAGCTTGTGAGCACGAGCCTCTTTTTGCTTATCTCCCACCTTGTGACTAAGCAAAAGCCCCTTATCTAAATATTGAATAACTTTATCCGTATTTCCGGTATTCATTTTGAGCTGCAGTTCGGCAAGGTTGAGTAGCGCGCTGGCCTGCACCATTGGATAACCTGTTTCCTCACAAAGGACGTTGCACCGCTCAAAATACTCTGTTGCTTCTTCTAAGCGGCCCATCGAGAAGAGAATCCCACCAATATTGTTGAGTAAATGGGCTGAGCCACGCACATCTTTAAACTGTTCCGAAATGGCAAACGCCTCCATCAAAGAGGCTAACCCTTTTTCATACCGACCTACCCGCTGATAAACGCTACCGAGATTGATCAATGGACCAAGCATTTGGCCGCGATCGTCCGTTTTGGCATAGGTTTGCTGACTTGTTTCTAATGCCTCAATTGCTTCTTGAAAATTTCCCTGATAGATCAAGCTAATCCCTAGCATATTCCAAGCGTAGCCTAGCTCATCAATTGCGATGAGCGGCTGGAGCGTATTGATGGCGCGTTGGGCCAATGCTTGGGCCGTTTGGGCTTCGCTTAAATACAAAAACATGCCTGCCGCAAACCCATGCAGATGCCCCCAAAAGGTGAGCTCCTTTTCAGAGCGGGGCTGTTCAAATAAGGGGAAGAACTGTGCAATGGTCCAATCATATAGATTGGCTCCCTCTTGAAACCAGCTTTGGCCAGCGTAAAATTTGCTCATGCCAACTAGCGTTGGGGCTAAGAGGGTGATATTTTGTTGCATAACGGCCGTTTTCCAAGCCAATCGAATATTATCCAGCTCCACCCCTAGATGCTTTGTCGTCTGCTCTAAGTTGGCAACCGCGTACCCTTCATTGTCCTGAAAAGATTTGACCAGCTGTAAATAGGTGACGGCGTGTTCTGTTTTAGCTTGCTCAAGCAGGGCGGGCTCAATCGCCTCAGCGGCAAACTGCTGCACAGCGGGATGTAAGGTAAATCGGGTGTTTATCTGACCGGCACGTTGGAGAAGTGACTTATTAAGAAGCTGGGTTAAATCTTTCCGAGACGCCCGAGCTACCCGCTGCGCCGCATTAAGGGTAAAGCCACCTTGAAATACAGACAGTTGCCCCAGCACCTTCTGGAGCGGTTGAGGCAGTTGATACCAAGCGTGCTGGAATACGGCTCGTAAACTGTGGTGCCGATCTGGTCGATCGCCCCACTCCTTTTCAAGCGAATCGAAATTGGCAGAAATTGCTGAAAGCGTTTCGCTAACCGTTTGTAGTTCAAGCTGGGCGGCGGCTAGCTCAATACCGAGTGGCATTCCTTGAAGAAGGTGGCAAATTTTCAATATGTCTGCTTTCGTTGAAGCAGGGTCAAAGTTAGGATGGATTTTTTTGGCTTGGGAGACAAATAACGCATAGCTGGCGAAGTTAGTTTCTTCTTGTGACCCTTCCTCATTTGTTGGATAGGGTAATCCTTCCAGAACTAACCGATGCTCCTGCTGTAAATTGAGCGCCTCACGCGAGGTAATGAGAATGGCAATGTCACTTGTGTTTGCCAAAATATCGGCAACGAATTGCCGCCCTTCTCGAAGGTGCTCAAAATTGTCGAGCACCAGCAGCAGTTCACGGTTGCTGAGGAAGTTGAGTAGCTGTTGATTGAAATTTTGATTGTGTTGGGCTTTGAAGGATACGGCCGTTGCCACTTCCCGCGAAATCAAATTTGGGTCGCTCAGGGCAGCCAGCGGAATAAAAAATGCGCCGTTCAAAAAGTGTGAGTTAAGCTGATGCGCTACTGTTAGAGCAAGGCTTGATTTACCAACACCGCCCGGACCCTGAATCGTCACAAGTCGGGCCTGCTCTGTGTGGAAGAAGGTTTCAATTTGCTCAATTTCGCGCTGCCGTCCTACAAAATGAGTAAGCGGACTGGAAAGGGTCTGATTTTCCTGCTGCTCACGCGCCGCTTCTATTTTTTCAAGCAACCTCATACTGCTGTCCATTGGCTCAATATCAAGTTCCGCCTTGAGCTTCTTTTGAAGCGTTTTGAAAAGCGCAATGGCTCGATTGTGTTCGCCCTGCCTCGCCAGCAGACGCATGAGTGCTTGGTAGGCGAGTTCATGCCAAGGATCCATGTCAATCAGCCGATGTAGGTGCTTTTTGGCGTCCTCCCATCGCATTTGCTGCTGGGCAGTTTGGGCAAACCGTTCCAGCAGAGCCAGCATTTGGGCTTGTAGCTGCTCTCGCTGGCCTAAAAGCCACGTTTCATATTCGGTTGAGTCATTGATATAAAACCCCTCAAGGAGCGGGCCTTGATAGAGGGAAACGGCCGTTTCCTCGCCATCTTCAACTGCCACCTTAAATCTGAATACATCCACCTGAAGTTCAGGAGAGGCATGACACAAAATTTGGGTGCGCTCAACGTGGCAAAACGTTTCAAAATTGGGGACCGCTTTGCGCAGGCTGGATAAGGCTTGGCGCAAGCTGTGCGACGCCTTTTCGGTGGCTTGTTCGGGCCAAAGCAGGGCGGCAAGCTGCCCCCGGGACAGCGGCACACCTCGATTCAAGATGAGATAGGCAAAAAGTCCCTTTGCTTTCTGCGTTTTTAGTGTCAGTGGCTTTTCGTTAAAAAACAGCTCAAAACCACCAAGAAGTCGGACGTGCAGCACGGTCATTGCTCCATTTTATCCTAACTAATTTTTAAAAAGAAACCGAAGATAAATCTTCAAATGAACGCCCTATTTCCGTACTGAGATTATTTAGAAAAGGTTGTTTTTGACGATTCTTTGACGATCGCTTTGTACCTTGTCCTTCATGACCCGCAAGCAACTGAAACGCTCGGTGAAATCTTATATTTTACGTCTCTATGGCACGCCTGATGATGACAACTGGACCTGGCGCCTTGTGTTGACTTCTCTGCATCAAAATGAAACAGAGGAGTACGGTTTTCAATCGCTAGAAGCCCTGTCTGAATTCTTGACTGTCGAGATTCAATCTGTGGAGAAAGACAATGAAATTTTCTAATCGTATTTTTTATTTTTTCCTATTTACCTTAATTTTTTTACTCATCGCCTGCAACAGCCCGTCCCCAGATGATGGTGACAATATTTTGCCGACTTTGGCTGCAACGGCCGTTAATACCAGCAGCAATCCCGAACCCGAAAGCAACACAGACGCCGCTGTTGATACCAATCCCGCTGTGGAAGAAACCCAAGAGCAAGTTGAAGAAGCGGTTGAGCAGGTAGTTGAAGAGGTTGAGGAGCCGGAAGTTGAGCCTGAATCAGAGACTAACACACAGCCTGCGGGCTTATCTGAAGGGGTTTGGACGGCAGATGCCCGCTTAATTCCTTTTGACACGTTTGAATTTGGCTATCGCATTGAAACAACCAGCCCCGATGGTGCCACCCAGTTTATTGCCCTATCAGTACTTAACTCTAAGCCCGATAGCATTACCCTGTGGAGACCGTCAGCACAGGGGTTTGCCGACTCTCAATTTTATAATGAGGTGCAGCTTGGGGTGTTTGAAGATAGCTCATTTATGTACTCACCTCAGACGGGCTGTATTTGGTCAAATGAAGGCGGTACCAATGACGAGATGTTGGGGTTCAACACCGATAGCTTCCTCCTGTTTGATGAACAACCGGACGCCCAATTTGTAGGGATGGAAACGATAAATGGTTTAGAAACTTTTGCCTATGAGGTGGGACAGCAAACCTTAACGAATGATTTGCCTAGCGGGGTGCAGGTGGTGGAAGCAAACGGCCGTTTTAATATCTATCAAACCCCTGAAGGTGAGCAGCTTATCGTTCGGTCGAGTATGCAAATGATTTCCAACTATAACTTTTTTACTGAATCCTTTTCTGCTAACCCTGATACGGTGATGACCTTTACATCAGAGATTACTAACATTAACCAACCGATTGAGGTTGCCGTACCGGCAGAATGTGACCAACAGGCCAATAACTTTCCATACCCGCTCTACCCCGGTGGTTTTGTTCAAGCCAGTATGCCAGAATTAGCCGTTGTGCAGGTAACAGGGGCCAGCAAAGCCGAAATTGCAGAATGGTACCAAACGGAAATGGTAAATGCAGGCTGGACCCAAACCGGAAGCCAAGATTTGGGCCAACTTATCATGCTTAATTTTGAAATGAACGGTCAAGCTATTTCCATCAACATCGTTGATGACCCATCGTCAGGTGGCGTAGCCGTCACGTTTATGGGTAATTAGCATATTTGAATGGATAAGTTGAAAAATCTCAACTTATCCATTCTAAATTCTCCCATATTAGGCCATGACGATATTCACATCTAAACCAGATAGCAATCGGTTGAACTGGTCTAAATCATCGCTCATAATCGCATTCAGCGCATCTAGCTGAACCTGCGCCTCCCCTGATAGCTTGTCAAAAACTTCATAGGATTGCTTCGTCGGTGGGGCATCTGCACCGCCAACAACGGCTGGCAGCATACCCATTTTTTCGATGAGCATTTCGGGGAAATTCAATACGTCCCCATTCGATTTAAACTCTACCTGTACCAGCTCTTTTTCAACCGCTTCAAGCTTGGCTTTTACGGCCGTTGCTGCTTTCTTGACCTCTTCTCCTTTGTCGTGTGAGCCAAGGCGGGTAACCCAACCGTCAAGCTGGTTTTTGAGAGAGCGAATCTGATTAACGGCCGTAACCATCTCCGAACTGCGGTCTCGAATTTTGAGCAAGAACTCAAACTGCTTGGCAAAATCAGCCTCACTCATCGTAACCCGAGGATCTTTTAGCAGGCTGAACGACTGCGTAAATGTCTCATCCCCGGCTTTAAGCGTGGCGGAATAGTCTCCTGGAGGGGCCAGCGGACCGCCTGGTTGCCCATGAAACTCACTGCCGCTCATTTTGGCACCGTTTGCATACGTCATCGGCCATAAAAATGAATTCATGCCGCCATTCGCCGTGATGTATAACTTGCCCTGCCGCTCTTTTTTATCTTCAGGAATCTGGCTGGAGAATGTTTCAATGAGATTACCTTGGGCATCATTTAGCGTTAGCGTTACCTCACCCTCTGGCTTATTTTGGAAAAAGTAATTGAAAACAACCCCGCGCGGTGGGTCTTCCCCTGCATCAAGGAAGGTGCGCACCTTGTGGCCAGTGTCCGCTTTCTTTTCAATAAAGGTGGCGTTCTGACCCAGCGTAACGTGATAGCTTTTGCCAGCCTCAGAGCCCATGAAGTCAGCAAAGATGGGCAGGGGCGTGCGCACGGCGTCTCTCGGCTTGAAAAGATGGGTACTAGCTGCTTGTACTTCGTCACTAAGCTGGTGAAGCTGGCTCACATCATCCATGATCCAGAAGGAACGGCCGTGTGTGGCTACGATCAAATCACCGTGTTTAATAAGCAGGTCGTAAACTGGGCTAACGGGCAAGTTCCCCTGCAGCGATTGCCAATGGGCACCATCGTCAAACGACACATAAAGCCCCGTTTCTAAACCAGCGTAGAGCAGCCCTTTTTTATCTGGGTCCTCCCGAATAACGCGACAAAAATCATCTTCGGGCAGCCCATTGGTCAGCCTTTGCCAGTTTTTGCCATAATCGGCCGTTTTATAAACATAGGGGGCGTAGTCTCCCATTTTGTGGCGAGCCACGGACATATAAACAGTGGCTGGGTCATGGGGAGATTGCTCAAGCATTGTCACCTGAGAGAATTTTGGTAAATCAGGCGGTGTCACGTTGCTCCACTCTTCACCATTGTTCGTACTTAGATGCACTAGCCCATCATCTGACCCCGCCCACATGACGCCAGGCTGATGGGGGGAGATGACAAACGAAAAGATGGTAGCGTACATCTCCGCGCCTGCTAAATCATGGGTTAAGGGGTTGCCCGAGCGCTTGAGCGTTTCTGGATCAGCGTAGGTTAGGTCTGGACTAACTGGCTCCCAGCTTTGCCCGCCGTTGTCGGTACGGAAAACGCGATTACCCGTGGCATAGAGTGTATTGCTGTTGTGCGGGTCGAACACAATAGGATAGGTCCACTGGAAGCGATATTTGGCGTTGTCACCGCTGTGTCCTTCCTCTGGCCAAACGGTGACAAGCTGAACTTGTCCCGTACGTTTGTCATATCGCTGCAGACAGTCGCCACCGCCGGGTGAACTACCGATAGCCCCGACGTAAACGATATTCGGGTCATCAGGATGAGGTGCGATGTAGCCAGATTCGGCCGTGCCGGGAGCGTAACAGTTGGCCCACGTGATCGCGCCGCTTCCCGTTTGGCTGGGTACACAAATGCTTGAGTTGTCTTGCTGCGTGCCGTAAACGTTGTACGGATATTGGTCATCAACGGCGAGATGGTAAAACTGAGCCGTCATTTGATTGTAAATGCTCGACCATGAATCGCCTCCGTTCCAAGAGACCCACGCCCCGCCGTCGTCGCTGCCAATCATCCAGTTGGGATTGTTTGGATTAAGCCACAGGTCGTGGTTGTCCCCGTGTGGAGTGGTGAATTGGGTGAATGTTTTGCCGCCATCGCTAGATTTCCAAGCCTGCATGTTCATCACCCACACTGTTTCGGGATCGGTTGGGTGGGCAATGACGTGCATGTAATACCAAGGCCGCCACATCAAATCAGTCTTGCTGCTGACTTTTTCCCACGTTTGGCCATAATCATCTGAGCGGAACAGGCCGCGCTTCCGCGCTTCGGCTTCGACAATGGCCCACACCCGGCCGCTTTTGGCTGGTGAAACACAAACGCCAATTTTGCCTAGAATGCCGCTGGGCAATCCTTTATTGGTGCTGATGTTTTCCCAAATGTCGCCACCGTCCATTGAGCGCCACAGCCCGCTGTCTGGGCCACCGCTGTCGATGCTCCAGAAAGAGCGCTTGGCTTGCCAAACGGCTGTATATAAAATGCGCGGGTTGTTAGGATCCATTGATAGATCAACCGCCCCCGCTTTTTCGCTGACAAACAAAATGCGCTCCCACGTTTTTCCACCATCTTTTGACCGATAAACGCCCCGCTCGGGATTCTCTTTTGAGGCGTGTCCCAAAGCTGCTACATACACCAAGTCAGGATTTTGAGGATGCACACGAATCTTACCGATATGCCGGGTATCTTTTAGCCCGATATGTTGCCACGAAAGGCCTGCATCCGTTGATTTATAAACGCCATCGCCATGAGAGACATCGATGCGGATGGTGGATTCACCCGTACCGGCATAAATCACATTAGAATCTGATGGGGCTACTGCTAAAGCGCCAATTGAACTGGTGTTGAAATGCCCATCTGATACACACTGCCAATATTGACCGCCGTCGTCGCTTTTCCAAACGCCACCGGCACACGCACCAAAATAATACACGCCGGGATTGTGCTGATCACCAGCCACCGCCACAACGCGGCCACCCCGCGTTGGACCAATACATCGATACCGTAAATTTGATAAAAATTGAGGGTTTACCTTTGGATTTGACATTGCAATCTCCTTTTGGGGAATAGTCTGGCCCTATTTTCTCCCAAACAGGCAATTTATAAAAAAAGCCAATCGAACTAAGTGAAAAGACTTAGTTTGAATTTTTCACCTTGAAAGTTCTGAGCAAGGCTGGCTGGCGTTTTTTATTTGCACACAGGTAATAGAGACTGGGTAATTAGCTGGCTAAATTTTAATTTTGCGCAAAGTTGGATAGGTGAAAGGGAGGCAGATTGGACTTTTTGAAACGGTGGGAACAAGGATGTTTGTGAATAGTGAGGACTTACTTGGAGGTGCAATAAATTACAGAGTTGAAATAGGTTTATGAAGAAAACACACAGAGTGAATAAGTATCTTTCATCGTCGTTTCTATAAAAACGGACAAAGCCTCCGAGAGCATTATGCCCGCGAAGGCTTTCCCTTTCCTCTCAGCCCATATTTCAACATATTTTTTGCGTGAACTCAATAGGAATCAGGTCAATGCAACGCGTGGTCCGTTAAATAAGGATTGCCGAAACATTAGTAGATAAAATCTCCACTGATAAACACGGCCGTTTCTGCTCTTTCTGGCGCATTAAAAAATTGATCGGTGGGGGCGATTTCGACTAAACGGCCGTTGATCAACAGCGCCGTTCGATTTGCAATGCGCTTGGCTTGAAAAATATTGTGGGTCACAATGACAACGGTGGTTTTCTGTGACGCATTGACCTCACAGATAATTTCCTCAATCAGCTTAACGTTTTGAGGATCTAAATTGGCAGTTGGTTCATCAAGCAAAAGAACATCCGGCTGAATGATGAGGGCGCGGGCTAAAGCCGCCCGCTGAGCCTCTCCCGCCGATAGTTTTTGAGCTAACTGGTGACCTAAATCTTGAAGCCCAACCCTTTTTAAAGCTGCATTTAACTGTGACTCTGTTGCTTTCTGCCCCCGTAAATTTAAGCCGTACTGCAGGTTTTTGATAACTGACCGCTTGAGAAGGGTTGGATTTTGAAACACCATCGTGACGCGGCGGCGTTGTTCAATGCCTAACGTTGGGGTTATTCGTTGCCCATCAAATTGAATGTGACCTGTGTGTGGCGTTTCTAAAAAGTTGAGCAAGCGCAAAAGTGTGCTTTTCCCAGCTCCGCTTGGCCCAACAATTGCTAATATTTCCCCTTGGTTGATGGTTAGGGTGGACAGGTCAAGGACAATACGGCCGTTATACTGCTGGCTCACCCTATCCAGTTGAAAAAGGGGCTCGCTCATCGGCGATATCCTTGCCACTGAATGCGATACAAAACGATGTTGGCCACAAACGCTAAGCCGAGCAAAATAAGACCCAGCGCCATGGCTAAAGCAAAATTACCCCGTCGGGTTTCTAGCACGATTGCCGTGGTTAACACCCTCGTTTCCCCGTCGATATTGCCGCCGACTAAAATGACCGCACCGACTTCTGAAATAATAGCGCCAAACGCAGCCACAATTGCGGCAAAAATGCCCACTCTGGCCTCAACAAGCATAGTCCAAGCGAGTTGTCGTTTTGTGGCGCCCAATGATTGTATTTGGAGGCGCAAGTTGGGGTCTAAAGATTGAACGGCCGTTAATGTCAGCCCGATGATCAATGGCAATGCCAATATTGTTTGTGCCACAATCATTGCGGTTGGTGTAAATAGCCAGCGCAAACTGCCTAACGGTCCCTGATTTGATAAAAACAGAAAGACAAAAAGACCCACCACCACCGGCGGCAAGCCCATTCCTGTATAAATCAACGGCAGCAAGCAGCCAGAAAGCGGAATTCGCTCGGCCAGCCCCAGCCAGATGCCAACGGGAATGCCCATCAACATCGATAAAAACAAGGCGCTGCCTGTGACCCGCAGCGTTAACCCCACCACTTCTAAGAGCGCCGAATCAAGTGCCAATAGCAGCTGAATGGCGTCAATAATGGCTTCGATTAGGGTGCTCATGGGTTAACGGCCGTTCCATGCATCGGAATTGGGATAAAACAGGGGTTGGTCAAACACTTCATAGCCGTGACCAGAGATAACTTCTTGCGTTTTGACCGATGTTATCCAATCCACAAAGTCCATCGCGAGCACGCTGTTGATATTCCCCTTATTCCCATTGATTGGAATGACCCCATATGGATTAAAGAGCGTGCCATCTTGATTTTCTGCAATGTTGGCCCCACCAACCATCAAAAGCATGTTTGGTAAAGTGTCCCTTAAGGCCAGGTAGGTGCCGCGGTCAGTAAGTGTATAAGCGGCCGTTTCATTGGCAAACCGTAACGTGTCTCCCATCCCTTGACCCAATGATTTATACCACTCATTTCCGGCAACGCCTTGAATATTGGCCGCTTCCCAAAGGCTTATTTCCTTGGTGTTGGTGCCACTGTCATCCCCTCTTGAAGCAAATGATGACCCCGATTGTGCAATAGCCAGAAGTGCTTCACTGGCCGTACTCATTCCGGCAATCCCAGCCGGATCAGAAATAGGGCCCACGATGACAAAATCATTGAACATGACGTCAAACCGGGCCGTGCCGTGGCCCGCAATTACAAACGCTTCTTCACGAGCGGGGGCATGAACCAAAATGACATCCACATCACCAGATTCTCCCAGGGCTAATGCTTGCCCAGTGCCTATTGCAATGACATCCACTTGAGCGTCAAATTCGCTCTCAAAATCAAGCAAAATCGCATCAAGCAAACCTGAGTCGTAGGTGCTAGTTGTTGTGGCGAGGCGCAAGTTTCGATTTTCAGATTGACAATTAGAAATGAAAAATAAGCCTAAAATCAGACAAAGATAAATTCGAAATTTCATAAATGAAAAAAGCAATCGCTCTCCGGTAATCGTTCAAAACTGCCGAAGTTTATCTGAGATTGCGTGAGGAAACCAATTGCATGATTGGAAGATTAGATGAAGAGAAGAACCGGTGAAGAACTTCTAATTTTGCATGGATAAATATCATTTTTGTTTAGCGAATGACTTTTCCATTTGGCATAATCGCCCCTTTTAAATTGTTTGTTCGCCAAAGCTGCTCGTCATTAAAGATAGCCCCTCGGAAGTCAGCTTCTCTCAGGTCAGCGTTGTCAATTTTTGCACCCCGAAGGTAAGCTCCTTGAAAGTTAGCGCCCCGTAAATCGCAGCCTGATAAATTGGCACTGCTTAATCTGGCTTGCTGAAGATTCGTGTTTTGCAAGCTTGCCTTTTTTAAATCTGCCCAATAAAGATCGGCATCTGTCAAATTGGCACCATTTAAATTGGCTTCCCTTAAGTTGGCTTCCATGAGGCTTGTTCCAGTTAAAACGGCTTTTGTCAATACTGTTTTTTCAAATGCCCCTCTCACAAGATTCGCTCTGGAAAGAATGGCTTCGGTAAAGTCGGCCCCGTTAAATATGGAGTCTTGGAGGTTGGCCCATCGAAATTGGGCTTGATAGCAGGTTGAAAATGATAAATTTACTCGCAGCATATTGGCTTCGACTAAATTGGCATTGCTGAGATTGGCATGGACAAACGATACGTTTCGCAGGTCTGTGGCCTGCAGAATGGCGTGATTGAGTTGGCTTTCATCAAGCTTGGCCCACTTCATCTGGGCTTCAGATAAGTTGGCTCGCTGTAAATTGGCAAAGGTTAAGTCAGCATAACGCAGATCTGCTTGGAATAGGAAAGCTTCACTGAGATTAGCACCTGATTGAATGATATACCCTTTGTTTCTCATATGGTTCTCCAGAATGTGCAGATCGTCCATTCTGATACGGACATAACTTGGCTCTTCATTTTATTCATATCGATTACAATGTGTGCATGATGAAAGATATAGAAAAGATAACCCAACAGTTGCGTGAAAGTCAAAAGCAGTTCATAGACGCTATACGGCCGTATTCAAAACATCAAGATTGGCGCATGGCACCCACAGAATGGTCTTTTCGAGAGGTGGCTGCCCATATGGCCACGACTGAGGAGGACTGTTTTAAAAAGCGGATACATTTGATTGTAACAAACCAAAATCCTGATTTTGATTATTACCTCAATACCGGCTGGGACTTTAGCCAAATTGAGCTGACTAGCTCTTTAGAGAAATGGGTTCTTGTTCGGGAAGAAATTTTTGACGAGCTACAGAACCTTGCCCCCGAGGCGTGGGAATTTACGGGGAATCACGTAACCTTTGGCGAGGTCAAATTAGCAGATCTGTTGCAGATAATGCTTGAGCATGATTTGGGCCATCTATCTGAAATGCAGCCCATGATGACCTCATTTAAAGATCAGGCATAGTACTATAGGATAAAGTTTTTTTACCCTCTTTTACTTTTAAAGAAAGCCTATTTCGTTTACGCTATGGTTTACCGTGAGAAATAAACCGCATTTTAGTTGTGAAGCTGATTTGTGATTTACCAATGACCGGAAAGACCTCTCTCAAAAAAATAATAATAGCTTTCCGTCATCTTTAGCGTTTGAGCAGAATTTAAGTAGGTTGTGGTGATGAACGAGATAGAATTTGAATTAAAGGCACGACATTTTGGGAATGATCCACTCGGCTATTTGGTGGTAGAAGCTTCAGTTGATAATCAACCCCTTGCAGATTTTGGTCAACTTGCCATTGACCTGCATCAATTCCAACGTAGCGTTGAAAAAGAAGGCGAATATTATATTCTGACATGCTGGTGCGGTAACCCTGCCTGTGCCAACATTGAGGCTGGCATTAAAGTGCTCCATGAAATGGACATGATCGTTTGGCAAACGCAAATTGAGGGAGAGCCTCAATCATTTCAGTTTAAAAAAGATGCTTATTCGGCGGTTCATAAAAATTTGTTAGCTCAGGCCAAAGAGCTGCTTGATTCATTGGAAATGGTTAATGATGGGGAACTGACTATTGTTCCGATTCGGAACCGAGCCTATTTAAGAAATTAGGTAATCGTAAAGGAGCAAGCGTTCGTCTATTTTCCCACTTGGTTATTAGATAAACGGAGTGACTGTTGTTTGGAATTGATGCTGGAGAAGGTTTTTCGAAAACTAAGTGGTCCGAAATTTCTAGTTTGAAAACCGTGTTAGAGCAAGCTTTATAAGCTTGAGCAAACGGAGCCTAGACCCTTTCTTTATTCTGAGCAGGACTTTCTTTTTACTTGAAATAGATGATGGCTCATTTGTCAAAAATGAGCCATTCTTCGAACGTCTTTTAAGTGTTTTTTAACTAAGCGTTGTTGACCCCGATTAAGCGGCTGCCCAGCGACCAAGCTTTCATTAAAACCCAAACAATGGCCGCTAATGCGAACACCATGATTAGTTCTCCGATCGATATTCGGAAAATTTCGTTCAAATTGCCCCAACCCCGCTGACTGTACACAAAGATAACCGAAGCAACATAGAGCCCCCCAAATACCCAGCGAATCCGTTTAGATAAGCCGAGACCATGCATTTGAGTAATTATGAAAACGCCTAAAAAGCCGAATAAGAACATTGGCCAAGCTTGGTCGTGGATAACTGCTACCATCGTACCATGAACCGTTACTGTGACTTCTTGTACAACCATCCACCATTTGTTCACATGCGTACGTGTGAAGAAGAGGCTGGATTGAGTCATTAACAAAAATGTGTAGAAGAAGCCGATTAAATGTTGTGCCTCGCCAACCATAGGGTGGAACCAAAATGTATATATGATGCCCCAAGCGAAGAGATAACCATGATATTTACGCATGACTCGACCAGTTTCTTTTAAAAATGAAACTTTTTTGCCAAAGAAAAGCCCGCGCCGTTGATTTTCCATTAATAAAATAGCTACCAGCATGATGATGACTGACCATTGTGAGCTGAAGACAGATACATCTTGAGCAATTCCATCGTACCAGATGTGGGTTTGTATAAGGTGCCAAATAATGAAAAATCCATTGATAGCAAGGGCGGCAACGTTTACAGGATGAAGACCTTTGGTGTACTTTAGCTTGTTTTTTTGTGCATAGTATATGAGGCCCCAGATCAGCACTTGATGCAGCGTATAGCTTGCCCAGGCTGAAAAGCGAGTTACAAAGGTGGGGTCTGGTAGTTTCCAAACGTACCAAGATGCGCCGGCATCAGGAGCAAAAGTTGCTTCTAAAGCATCTAAACGGCCGTCTACTGCCCAGATTAACACAGTGAATAGGGCACTAAAAATGATCCCGCCCCACATCGCTTGATTAGAGGTGATCTTTTCAAAGAAAGGTGCTGATGGAAGTTCCTTGTTGGCTGGGGCTGTTGTCATTAAACGCTCCGGTAAAGATTGTGTAATCGGTAGAAAATTTTCTCGAAAAGTTGTTTGTTTACAATGTCCAATCACTTTAAAGTTTACAATGTCAATGTTGGACAAGTTGCTTCCAAAATTATACATTTTGTCCATTTTTGTCAATATATTGCAAAAGTAATATTTTCCCACAAAGGTACACTTCGCTATATAATTCTCAAATTATTGAAAAGCCAAAAGGAGAATATGGTATGGCAAAGGTACGGATTGGGGTGATTGGTTCAAGCTGGTGGGCAGATGCGATGTATTTGCCCCCACT
>JBCCFD010000064.1:0-24431 GCA_039029915.1 Chloroflexota bacterium | reverse complement strand
GCGAAAAAAGAATCTTTGAAAAACGTATGAACGAAATCGCAAAACTTTCAAATCATATTATTGTTTGTGGGGGCAGCATTATTGGTAATCGAGCGGCAAGCGAATTTAAACGTCGCGGCTTTCCATTCGTTATTATTGAGCAAGAGGAAGTCAACCTTAAACGCACGCTCCTTTGGCTCCACGATGAGTATGTACGCAAACGGTTGGCTCATTATGAAACCCTAGAAGAGGTGGACTGGAGCGTTGAAGAGCGTATGAGCGTCGATGAGCTATCAAGAGCAACAGGCGTTCTTTACATGCTGGAAGACCCGACCGAAGAACAAGTGCTCCGCACCGCAGGCATCCACCGCGCCTATGGGGTTGTGACAGCCATGGAAGATGATCGCGACAATACCACCATCATTCTCAGCGCTCGAGATATGGCGAAACGACTCAAAAATTCCAAATTGCGCATTGTAGGCAGTGCTGAAACAGACACAAACATCCACACCCTCTATTTGGCGGGGGCCAATCGGGTTGTCTCACCAAATATGATGGGCGGTTTCTCACTTGCCTCCAATATGCTGGATCATGACGCGGCCGAATTTTGGGAACATATGCAGTTTCAATCAGATCAAAAAATTCGGTTTGGGGATATGCACGTCAGCGATCACCCTGAAATCGTGGGTTGGACAACGGATGAGCTGCGACACAATATGTCTCAAATGGTCATTGCCATCCGTCGTAACGGACACTTTATGATTACCCCTGCCCCTGACGTAGCAATTATGTCTGATGATGTCCTTATTGTGATTGGTGAAAATATCGCCTAACTTTCTCAGACTCCGGGCCAAAGTAAAGGCTCACAATACCCTTTCAATCATTGGTAACAAAAACTAAATTTGGGATAAAAAGGAAAAAAGCCCCAGCGTCGCCTGCTGGGGCTTCTTTCGTAGAGAAGGAGGAGGAGGAAATACTTACGATAGTGATATTATTCACAATTCGTTAGATTTATGTAAGAGCCAGATTATAAGAAGATTAGAGCCGGATTTTGTGCAGATTTACCAAGTGAATATTCCATATAATGTCCAATTGTAATTGGATACAAAATTATGCGAAATTTATTGGTTATTCTGTTCATCCTTATTGTGACACCTATCTTATTTGTTAGGCTGAATCGTCCGTTACGCCAACCTGTTGAAAAGCAAATTGATGTTGGCACAAGGTACGAACGCTTTGTTTTTTCTGGCCCCAATATCGTGGCTCACGTCGTCGAAATTGACCTGAATCAAACTCAGGCCACATTCAAGGTGACTTCAACTGATGAAGCTGATCAGTTCGAACCGCTTAAAACCACCTCATTTTTAAACCAATTTGGCAGTCAAATTGCGATTAACGGCAGTTTTTATCAGGTAAATCGTCAATCTGGTGCTTTTCAACCGATTGGGATGGTGATCTCTGACGGCGTTGTGGAAAATAACGGCCGTTCTCGTTACCCCGCCCTCTGCATCTCAAATAGTAATCAAATAGGCATCGAAGCAGCTGGCATCTGTCCTGAAGGAACAGCCCAAGGCATCGCAGGAAACGTTTTGGTCGTCAATAATGGCAATGCCATAAACGCTCGTAACAGTCGCTTTCCAGGCCGCGCTAACGCCTTCCGCCCGGAGCCCCGTACGGCTGTGGGCCTCAGTGAAGATGGGCGCACAATGTGGCTAGTGGTAGTAGACGGCCGTCAACCGAGCTACAGCGTGGGTATGACAATGGATGAATTAGGGGAGTTTATGGCAGGGTTGGGCGTAGAAACGGCCGTTAATCTCGACGGCGGCGGCTCAAGCACCTTGGTCACCCAAAATTGGTACGGCCGTGCCACCACCTTAAACAGCCCCGTCCACAACGGCATCCCCACCCTACAGCGCCCGGTGCCCACCCACCTTGGCGTTACGCTAGACAAAATTGATACCGTCGATCAGGTAAATAGTAATTAAAGGAGTTGGGGATTAGGGGCCGGAATCCAGTCCCGAATCCCCAATCACAATCTACCCATTTATTCTTTCATACAAATACGACACCAGTTCCCCAGTCGGAATACGAACCTGTTCTGTCGTGTCGCGATCACGAACCGTCACCGTATCATCATCTAGCGAATCAAAATCAACCGTCACGCAAAACGGCGTGCCAATTTCATCTTGATAGTAGTAACGCTTACCAATATTACCCCTTTCATCCCACACGGTTGAAAAATGGTCGGTCAACGTTTCAAAAATACCTTGCGCCTTAGCCACTAGGTCTGGTTTATTTTTCAAAAGCGGGAACACCGCCACTTTGTAAGGGGCTAGTTGCGGCTTAAATCGCAGCACTTTACGCTTGTTTTCCACATCATCCCAATACGCATCCGCTAAAATCATCAAGAAGAGACGATTAATCCCAACCGCTGGCTCAATCACGTGCGGCACAATTCGTTCCCCCGTTGTTTGATTAAGATACTCTAGCTTTTTCTTAGAGTGATCGATATGGGCCTTCATGTCATAATCGGTTCGATAAGCAATACCCCACAGCTCCTTAAAGCCAAATGGGAAGCGATAATCGAGATCGTATGTCTCTTTGCTGTAGTGGCTACGCTCTTTATCGGTGTGCTTCCGCCAGCGCAGATTCTCAGGATTAATACCCAAGGTCTCCGTCACAAACTTCCACATTGCATCTTGCCAATCCTTAAATATTGGCTCCCAATCCGTCTCATTTGGATTGAAGAAGTATTCGATTTCGCCCTGTTCGAACTCCAAGGTGCGAAACACAAATTGACCGGTTGTAATCTCGTTGCGGAAACTTTTACCCAGCTGGGCAATACCAAAAGGCAGTTTAACCCGAGATGAATCAACAACCTGTTTAAAGTTAGTAAAAATACCCTGCGCCGTTTCACCGCGCATATACACCGTTGATTTTTCACCCTCAATCACACCGATGGCGGTTTCAAACAAGATATTGAATTCACGTGGAGCGGTCAGTTCATTGCCGTCAGGGCTTAACACCTTGTTGCGCTCAATGAATTCCCCCATTTCGGCCGTGGATAAATCTTCTACAGTCACATCATCAACACCCGGATTGGCTTCCATCCAAGCCTCAATGAGATGGTCAGCTCGGTACCGTTTCTTAGTTTTTTTATCATCAACCAGTGGATCAGTAAACGAGGCCACATGACCAGAAGCCACCCAAGTATCTGGATGAAGCAGAATTTGCGAATCTAGCCCCACAACATCTTGACGTTTGCGCACCAGTTCACGCCACCACAAGTTGCGAATGTTTCGCAAAAGTTCAGTACCGAGCGGGCCATAATCATAAGAGCTAGCTAAACCACCATAAATTTCAGAGGTTGGGTAAGCAAATCCTCGCCGCTTGGCTAGAGATACGATGGTTTCTAAAGTTAGTTCATCACTCATATCAAATCAATCTCCTTGAGTGCTGTGTATTGGATCAAAAAAGCCATCCACAGCAACGCTAAAATTTGCGCTGCAGGGACGGCTCTGAGGAGTCGCGGTTCCACCCTGCTTCCGCTCGTTACTTTGCAAATGCAAAATAACTAAGGGCTCTTTCTTCATTCACAAAAATTGCTCCCGCTTGCCAAAGGCGTTCAACGCTATTTTTGCAACAACGGGTATTTTATTCATTCAAGGAGACAAGTCAAGATGTTTTTAAAATGTCGGGAAAGCTACTATAGCTCCTTTTGTTTGTTAGAAATACAAAACGCCGCAAGTATATTCTTTAGCCGTATCGTTGTTAATGATATGGTCCTCTTGCATTTATTCAGCAATTTTGAGTAAGGTTGTTGCTAATATCGCCAGAGAAAAATGAAGTGTGCCAAGATACTTATCCAAACTTTTAGAAATTTAGCAAGCGAAAAGAAATCGTTTGAACTAGATTTCAAAATCTTATTTTGTTCATATAGCTCTACAAACGAGGTTAAGCTCATGCAAATCACCACAGAAATCGCCTTCAAGTTTAAATTTGTAAAAAATGGCAGCGCACAAGGTTTCCGAAGCAAAAAAGCGAGCGCATCAACTCAAAGATTATTTTTAAACGAACTAAACGTACCCTACGATGCAATTATGGATACCACTAGTCGGGATAATCGGCTTGTTATTCAACTGTTTCCGAACAGTGGGGTTGATGAAGAAATTCGGAAAGAATTTGCCCAAAGCAATGTTTTAATTTTGGAAGTTTCTCAGGCAAAAGCAATTGATTTAGAAAAATATATTGATCGACACGCCTCCCTTCAAGTTGCCAATAAACGAAAGAAAATGCTCGCGGCCAAGGGTCAAGAGCATTTATTTAAATCGATCACCTGTCCGCACTGCTCGGCCACTGTCGATTTAACTGACTATGAGAAAAGCCCGCACATTTACTGTCGCTACTGCGAATCTATCTTGAGCCAAAGCCTAGAGTTAATTGCAGATGGGGATCATTATCGCCACTGTGATGAATGTAATTTATTTGATCGGGTCCAAGGGCATACAGAATTTTATTTTTATTTCTTACTTATCGTGTATGGATTTCGGTCTAAACGCCGTCACCTTTGTGATGCGTGTGCCTTAAAAATTTCCAACAAGGCACTTTTGATTAACTTCCCTTTTATTTTGGGAATTTTTCCTGCCCTTTATATGCGAATTAAAGCATCACAAGGCAAAGACGGAAAAATCAAGAATATCACCAAGGCGAATAAGCTCGCTTTAGCAGGTAAATACCAAGAGGCCGATACGATTTACGAAAACATGTTGATGAATCATCCAGACCATCCGGGTATTTTGTTCAACCAAGCAATGGCTCATTTTAATGGCCAAGATGCCCAGGCAGGCGTTGATTATGTACGTCGATCAATGAACGCAAGTGGGAATTATTTACCTAGCTTACGCTTAATAAGTCGATTAAATCAGGCGGCGCAGGCAAAACGGCCGTAAACAAAATAATATTTCTGAACAATTGTTCAATAAACAAATCTCAGTATTGACATCCTAGAACAGCCGTGCTAATATGTGTTTATATCAAACACAAATTAGGAATTAAAACATGGCTAAGAAGAAAAAAAGTAATGACACAGATCCAAGAGGATCTTCTCTTGAAAAGACATTAGATAATTTAACAAAAAAATATGGCGAAGGTGCCATTATGCGATTGGGCGAAGCCGCTCATATGGAAGTAGACACTATTCCAACCGGCTGTCTCTCGTTAGATATCGCCTTGGGTGTAGGCGGGGTTCCACGTGGACGCGTTATCGAAATCTATGGTCCAGAATCTTCTGGTAAAACAACACTTTGTCAGCACATCATCGCTGAAGCCCAAAAACGGGGCGGTATCTGTGCTTTCGTCGATATGGAGCATGCTCTTGACCCATTGTATGCAGCACGTGTTGGTGTAGACGTTGACAATCTTTATGTTTCTCAACCGGATACGGGTGAGCAAGCATTAGAAATTGCAGAAGCACTGATTCGCTCAGGCACAATGGATGTTGTTGTGGTTGACTCGGTGGCCGCACTCGTTCCTCGCGCAGAAATTGAGGGAGAAATGGGAGATGCCCACGTTGGTTTGCAAGCCCGTCTCATGTCTCAAGCGCTTCGGAAGCTTTCTGGTGTCATCAAACAAACAAACACCGTTGTGATTTTCACCAACCAGCTCCGATCAAAAATTGGCGTCATGTTTGGCAGTCCTGAAACAACAAGTGGCGGGAACGCGCTTAAGTTCTACGCTTCTGTTCGACTCGATATTCGACGAATCCAGGCCATAAAATCAAGTGGTGAGGTTGTTGGCAACCGTACTCGCATCAAAGTAAAGAAAAATAAAGTAGCCGCTCCATTTACGGAGTGTGAGTTTGATATCATGTACAACGAAGGCATCTCTCTAAGCGGAGATCTCTTAGATTTATCAGTTGAATTTGGCATTGTTGATAAACGGGGCGCCTTTTTCAGATATGGTGAAACGCTACTCGGGCAGGGTCGTGAAAATTCAAAGGCATTTTTACTTGAAAATCCCGGCATTATGGATGAGATTGAATTCTTGATTCGACGAGAATCTGGTCTGCCAACTGATGAGTTTGCCCCAACCGATGCGCCACCGCCCGCTAATCAAGAGGTTATGGCCGAGGAACCAACATTCTAAATTATGGAAGCATTGCACACCACAATCTTGGCAAATAGCTTCATCAATTGTTACCAACTCAGCTAGTGTTTCGTCAGTCCTTATTTGACAGTAGCACTCTCTTCTTCTGAAAAATCCCCACTAATTAGTGGGGATTTTTCATGTTATGGTTGCCAGCAGTTTTTGCCAGGGTAATAGTCATGCTTTTGTTTCTATTTTGCTAATCTGGCTAAAAAACTTCTTTGTTTGCCTAGAGACTACTGCCATCAGCTAGTTAGTTGTTTTAGTTATTTGTTAAACTTAACCTACAAATATTCGCAAACGTAGTACAAATTCATTCGTGCAATATTGCACAATCGTATTGACACCATTCCACTGCCTGATATAATTCCAGAGTAGGCAAAACTAAGATTTTGTACTAATGACTTTTCAAATTCCCCACCAACTTGGTGCTTAGAAAAAGCAGACTAGGGTCACAAAATAAATTTCCCCTGCTTAGGAGAGACTTTCATGAGCGAAGTAACTGAAACAGCAGAGGTGCAACCAACCGATACCGCACCTCAATCTATTAACGATTTACAACCCAAGATGAAGCTAACTGGGACCGTGACCCGTTTAGAACTTTATGGAGCGTTCATTGACCTTGGTATCGGTGTCAATGCACTTATCCACATCTCCAAATTAGGCAAAGATCGGGTAAATCGCGTCGCAGACGTCCTCACAAAAGGTGACGAAGTTACCGTTTGGGTCGAAAAAGCAGATCCCGAAAAGGGCCAAGTTATGGTCACTATGGTGGAGCCATTGGCTGTAGATTGGAAGGATTTGGAAGAAAAACAGGTTTATACGGGAACTGTAACGCGACTTGAAAACTTTGGGGCTTTTCTCAATATTGGTGCTGAGCGTGAAGGTTTAGTCCATATCAGTGAATTGAGCCACGGCTACGTTAAGCATCCTTCTGAAGTTTTATCAGTCGGTGATGAAGTTCAAGCACAGGTCCTAGGGTTTAGCAAAAGAAAACGCCGTATTGATTTAAGTATTAAGGCGATTCTTGAAAAACCAGAATCAGAGATTGCAGAGGTCGAAGAAGTTGAAGACTTTGACTACGAGGAAGAAGAATTCCAGACTGCGATGGAAATCGCTCTACGCCAAGCTTTAGGCACAAACGCTCCAACTCGCAGCAAAAAACAAAAGAAAAAAGACCGGAAGCGAAATCGCCGCCAAAGAATGCGGAATCAGCAAGATGATTTGCTTGACCGCACATTACATCGTTAATCTAAAAAGCCCTTGAAAGGGCTTTTTTATTTTATGGGCTTGTGCTTATTCCAGATAAGCCTTCAACAGGCCACCCTTCTGCATTATTATCGGAAGAGCGAGATGGGTTATGGCGCATGTTGCTCTGGGAAAATTGGGGCCGTTTCAGCTTGTGGTGAAATAGCATAATAGTTATTTAGTGAAAAACTTGTCAACGGCCGTATTAATCGCTGCGTTTCATTTGCAATTCCCCCAAATCCATTGCCCAAATACCAAATAGCAGCCCCTTTTACCTGAGGATATGGCGCATACAGCCTTGAAGCCCAAGAAATATCCTGTATGGCTCGCGCTTCGTCTGGCACCGATTGATAAGTCCAGCCCCACTCCGTAATCAAAACCGTTGGGCGGGGAATTCCATTTTGATCGGCAATTTGAAATAGACTTTGAAAACGGCCGATTTTATAAGGATACCCGTCCCCAATAGATTCATTAATGTAGCTATATTCATGAAGAGCAATCGCCAATCGGTCAGGATGTTGCGCAGCAAGTCTTAGAAATGAAAGCATTGAAGGAGATTCCCAATGCTCCGTTTCTGGCTCACCTGAAGACCAGCCAAAGGCCGCCCAATTGTATCCATCTCGCAAGGCTAATTCGGCCGTTGAAATCGCGAATTGACCTAACCACTCGGACCGATTTTTATCTACTTCATTTATGGTTTCAAGCCACACCAAAGATGGATCAAGTTCTGGGGGGAAGTTTGAAATGTGAGCATTCCAATGGATTTCAGCCGCCTGTTGGGGAGAAAGATCATAATTAGGTACATCGTAATCATATTCATTCTTTCCTGTCTTCCGATAGACAAGAACGTGAGGAACGCCGCTTTGCCGCATCAGCTGTTGTGCAAAAAGGATCGGCTGTGCATTGTCGACGCTTTTAAGAAAAAATGGCACGCCAGCGGCATCTAAGGCGAGCATCCACTCATCAAGCCCATCTGAATTACCCCCAACCCCAACGTGAAACCCAACCTTCACATAAGCCAGCTCTTGCCCGTTGGCAGCTAGCTCTTGAGCAACGGCCGTAAAGTCCAAAGATGGCACCGGTGTTGCTGTAGGCAAAGGGACGGCCGTTGGCGGAGGGGGTATGGGTGTCGGTGGGGTATCTTCCCCTGACACAATCGGGAAATAGAGATCAACATTTCGCGTCACGTCTAAAGGAATGACTGGGGTAAGTGTTGGGGGGAGGATTGATGTAGGTAAAAGATCGGGAGATACGGCCGTTCCCGTCTCGATTTGAATAGCGATTGGCGTTGGGGGAGATTCAGGCTGAGGGCGACAAGCCATCGTAAAAAGAAGGAGCGCCCCCACCCAAAATTTTAATTTACCCAACCGTAATAAGCTCTCTCGGGAAGGTGGTCATTGAGCGGTATCCATCCTTAGTGATGACAACATCATCCTCAATACGCACCCCGTTCTTCCCCGGTAAATAGATACCAGGCTCAACGGTAATCACGTTGCCTGGATCCATAATGGTTTCGTTGCCTTCCATCATAAATGGGGGTTCGTGAACTTCTAAGCCCAACCCATGCCCCGTTCGATGAATAAAGTATTCACCATAACCTGCTTCTTCAATGACCTCTCGCGAAGCGCGATCAACATCTTGGCCGGAGCTAGTTGGGCCAGAAGCTAGCTTACCCTGCTCATTTGCAATTTTGACGGCATTATAGATTCGTTTAGCCTCATCATCGATATCTCCTACGGCAAAAGTGCGGGTAATATCTGACGGATAGCCATCCACGTAACAACCCCAATCAATAACGAGCAAATCACCAGCTTGCAACGGCCGTTCAGTGGGCGTGGCGTGTGGGGAAGCAGCATTAGGGCCAGCGGACACAATAGGGCCAAACGCGATGCTATCAGCCCCTCCATCCATTAAAAGCTGGGTTAGTCTGGCGGCGATTTCTTTTTCAGTCTGCCCAATCTTAATGCTTGGCAGCAGTTTTTCCATTGCTTCTTGAGCAACCGCAATCGCCCGCTCCATCGCGGCAATTTCTTCTGCATCTTTAACAAGTCGAAGTGCTGACATCACGGATTCAGCATGAACCGTTTTTAAGCCAGGAGCAACTTTCTGCAAGATATCGAGTTCAAGAACGCGCATGTGCAGCGCTTCTACGCCTAGTCGGAAATTGGAAAGCTTAAGTTGATTTGCCGCGGTCATAAACGCGGTCATGTATCCTTCATCATCGCGCCAGTCGTGAATTCGCTCACTTGGAATCCCTACCGCCTCAGCTTTCATTGCTTCTAAATTAGGGATCACAATGGTAGGGTCATCATTAACGGGCAAAAACAACACGATGGGCCGTTCGCTTAAGTGGGAGTGAATATGGCTCATGTATTCCATATTTGGTCCCGGAACCAGGGCAATCCCGTCAATATTTTGGGCTTTCATTTCTTGTTTTAGTCTTTCTAGGCGATCTTGATTTATCATTCTCTCTCTTTACTCATTCTCAATTTTGCTCACCCGAGCGGTGAAACCATTGATTGATTTTACTGTGACATCGTCCCCTTTGGCGATCTCATTGTCGGAACGGGCTTTCCAGATTTCGCCGTGCAAGAGAATCGTGCCGGAAAAACGGCCGTTTTGCGACACAAAATCCCCGCGGGAAATGGCCGTTTGTCCCACAAGCCCCTCAACTCCTGTCGTAGATACCTTGTTCGCCACTTGTATGATCTTAGCTGTGATATATGCAAATATTCCGGTTACAAAAAGCGTGATCCCAACAGCACTCCAAATCGAGATTCGCACAAACTCTGGCGCTTCTTGAGAATTGAATAGCACCAAAATTCCAGCCAGTAACGCAATCCCGCCGACAATTGAAAGCGGACCACTTGTTGGTGTGAAGGCTTCAGTTAGAAAAAAGGCGAACGCTACCCCAATAAGAATCATGCCAAACCAGTTTATGGGCAATCGTGTCAATCCAAACAAAGCAATAGCGATGAATAAGATGCCAATAGCCCCTGAAATCCCAAAACTTGGGCTACGAACTTCAAAAACAATCGCCAACATGCCAATTGTGAACATTAAACTTAACAAGCCAGAAGAGGATAATATGAAGAATATTTCTTCAAGTGTCGACAAGCCTATTGTTGTTTGACGGGCATTGGCGGTTTCGAGCGTGATTTCTTCCCCGTTAACCTCAATCACGCGACCATCTACCTCAGCCAAGATTTCATCCACATCGCGAGCAATAAAATCTATAAAACCAGCCTCAAGTGCTTCTTCGCTGGTAACAGCCCGAGCATCTTCAATCATTTCTTCCGCTAAATTAACAGCATCTTCCCCGCGATCAGTCGTCAAGCTACGCATGGTGGCTTTTAAATCTTCTACTGCCTTACGATAGGCAGTTTCGTTGATGTCACTTCCATCACCGTTGATGGGAGATGCAGCCCCAATAACAGTCGCTGGTGCCATAACCGGTATATGACTGGCTGCTGTGATCACGCTTCCGGCTGAGGCAGCTTGTGCCCCGGCTGGGCCAACAAAAATAATAACTGGAATATCGGAGCTCTGGAACAATTCAACAATATCTAATGTCACATCAATTAACCCACCCGGCGTATCCATCACGACCACAATGGCGTGGGCATTTAAGGCATTTGCTTCTTCAAAGCCTCTTTCTAAATAGCTAAGGGTGGTCACTGTGATCGGTGCTTCAAACTCTAAAATAACGACTTCTTGGGATTGGGCTTGAGTTGAAACGGCCGTAAAACTCCAGAAGAGTAGAAAAACTAAAAAAAGTATCCACTTTGTTTTCTTTTTGATCATAGCTTTTGTTCCTTTAACGTTGAAGGTAGGATACTATCGTTACGTGAGTAGAGGGTTAATGATTTCTGATTGGTGAGAAGGCGAATAGGAAAGAGGTGAGCAGTAATTTGTTATTTGTTATTCGTTATTAGGTTTCAGTGACAAAAGCGCCATCAAGCTGTCCCAATTACCCAATTACGAATAACCAGCCCCTTTACTCAACCACGTTAAATGCCACAACGAACTGACTGCCCTGAGGCGGGCGGTTTTCGGCCCAAATACGGCCGTTATTGAGCTCCACCAAATCTTTAGCAATGGAAAGGCCAAGCCCCATCCCTTCATGCTTCCGCACCAGCGCAGACTCAACCTGATAAAAACGTTTAAAAATGCGGTCAACTTGATCTTGAGGGATACCAACACCTGAGTCTGCGATCGTAATCCACGCCTCAGATCCATTTTGGGTTAGTGACACTTCAATAGCTCCTTCTCGAGGGGTAAATTTCACTGCATTGCCCATTAAATTATTAATAACAACATCAAGCATATTGGCATCTATCTTTGCTTTCATTGGCGTGCTTGGAAGTGAGATAGTGATTTGTTGAGATTTGGCCTCCATAGTTGCATCTTTGTCCAAGTTCATATTTTCAATGTGCTCGGTTAAATCAATAATGGCTGGCTCTGCTTTTTGACCCGCATCGACATACTGAAGGTTAAGCATATCTTGGATCAGACCGCGCAGATGAACGGCAGCATCAAGCACGCTATCAAACTGCCCCGCCATGGCTGGATCAGCCTCCTCGCGTAAAAAGGAAACGTATCCTAAAATCACGGCCAGCGGCGTTCGCAGCTCGTGAGAGGCGATAGAGATGAAGTTAGTTTTAATCTGGTCGAGTTCATTAAGCTCAGCGTTTGCCGCTTCGAGCTGTTCAAAAAGCCTTGCTTTCTCAACGGCTACACCCGCAATGTCTGCCAAAACGGTCAACATGGCAGCGTCCTGCTTTGTAAATGCCCCACCCTGTTTATTAATGGCTTCTAAGACACCAACAGGTTTCTGGTCCACATTGTGCATCGGGACACCCAGGATTGATTTGGTCTTGAACTCTATCGCTTCATCAACATTTTGGTTCCAGCGACCATCTTTTGTAACATCAGGAATATGCATGAGTCGATTTTCGGTAAAAATGGCCCCCGCGATGCTGTCGTCCAAAGAGACCGGCATATCTGCCATCTGCTCGGGAATATCATTAGAGGAAGCTTTGAAATGAAGCTGTCTTGTGTTGGGATCTAAGAGCAGGATTGATGCGGCTTCGGTATTAATTAAATCCGCAGCTTCATTGATAATTGATGATAAGAGCTGGTCGAGATTTGTTGTCGAATTAAGAACGCGACTGATCTCTACCATTCTTACAAGTTTATTATCTGCTAATGTTGGCAAGGGGCCAGTTTTCATACAGTTGATCGCCTCCAATAATTAGGTGTATGATACGGTATGGTTCAAGGTATTTCAAGAGATTTAAGCCTTTATCTTCATATTCCGTTTTGTCAACATCGGTGTTCGTATTGTGATTTCAATACCTATACCAGTTTAGGCAATTTGCAGGCATCATATGCAGAGGGATTAGCTAGGGAGATTGCCCAAGTGGGGAACTCTCAAAATCGGCCTGTTCAGACGATCTTTTTGGGTGGTGGCACGCCGTCTTTGATGTCACCGGCCCAAATGAACACGATTTTAACGGCCGTTAACGATCACTTTGACCTGCACCCGACTGCTGAGGTATCTATGGAAGCCAATCCCGGCACCGTTAATCGGGATTACTTTGAAGCGATGCGAGACTTGGGTATCAATCGGATTAGCTTTGGCGTTCAGTCTGTTATCCCATCAGAGCTTGAGCTTCTTGAGCGAGAGCATGATTTTGAAACAGTTATTCGAGCCGTTGAATCTTGCCGAGCCGCTGGCATTGATAATTTCAATCTTGACTTGATTTATGGAGTGCCGGGCCAAACGTTAGCAAGCTGGCAAGAGAGCATGGAGGCGCTTTTAGCCCTTGATCCCACCCACCTCAGTCTTTACTGTCTAACGATTGAACCGAGGACGCCGATGCAGATGTGGTTGAACAACGGCCGCATTCAGCCCCCAGACCCTGATCTGGCCGCCGATCAGTATGAGCTTGCCGGCGCGCTTTTAGGAAAAGCGGGATATGAACATTATGAAATTTCAAATTGGGCCAAACCCGGGAAAGCATGCCAGCACAATCTAACATACTGGCGCAATGAAGATTATTTAGGGTTAGGCGCAGGCGCACACGGTCACGTTAATGGCATTCGGTATGACATTGTTAAACAACCACGAGTGTATTTACGGCGCATATTTTCTGATAATCATCAATCAAAGTACCCGCTATCAACGGCCGTTGCTGACCACCACAGGCTAAATTCACAAGAAGCGATGTCAGACACGATTATTACCCAGCTTCGCTTGCTCAAAGAGGGACTCGACCTAAACGCTTTTGAGCAAAAATTTGGGCAAACCCTGCAGGAAGCTTACTCAGATGTTTTTCCAAATCTGATCGAGTGGGGCATGATCAAAATTAAAAACGACCGCCTCCTGTTAACGGAAAACGGCCGTTTTTTAAGCAATCAAGTATTTTATCGATTCATGTAGAAGATGAGTCGGGAAGCAGTGTTCATAAACACCGAATAACTATTAACAACTTACCAATCTCTTATTCTCTCAATCTCAAATTCACCACTTCCGCGTTTTGCTACCCTCGCCCCGTCACTTCAATTTGCTGCCCATCAGGGTCACGTAGATAGGCTGAGCGACCCCAATAGTAATCCGCGGGAGGTATTTCCAGCTTGAGTCCCCGCTCACGCAATTCAGAACAAGCCGCATCAACATCATCAACAGCAAATGCAATATGATTATTGGGGGGCAGCTCTCCTTCATCTGGCGCATACATTTTATGAATAAAAATTTTTGTTTTTCCATTCATAAAGATTGCCATATCGTTAGACGCATGAACAGGCTCACTGTTAAGCAACTTTCGGTAAAAATCGGTCATCTCTTTCACGTTGTCTGTAAAATACGCCATTTCCACAAGATCCATCAACTTTTTCTCCTATAAAAATTTAACGAATGACTAAAGGAAGGTAACTGTAAGACATTGTTACGGTAAACGACACGCCAAAATCTGTGCCCATGGGGTTTCCTGCACTGTCCTCGATTGTACCACACACAATCAGGTAGTAGCTGTCATTAGGCAGCGGGTGGCCTGCATTGACGGTCAAGGTAACACGGTTAGCATTCGAGTCATATGAAACAGAATCAACCGAAACAGACTGATCATCCCCCTGTGCAATACCACAAGCTGTGGTGTCTATCGTTTCATTTGCCCCGCTTCTCACAAGCATATAATTGCTACTGTTTGTAACATCTCCCGCTGATCCGCTAAACATCACATTGCTTAATTCACCGCGTGAAGAGGTTCCCCCGCTGTATTGCATGGGTTCAGGAAACTGAATGTCTATCGTTGAAAGTGATGGCGTATTGTCAGGATCAGAAAAGCTCTCAAATGAAATATCTTCTCCAACAGGCGCAGTGGTGTCAATTCCAAAATCAAGGAAGAAGTCATCCCCTGCTGTCCCATCTCCATTGCCGTCAAGCTGATTATCAGTGGTATCTTCAATCTCAGCGCAAACAAAAAGGCGGTAGCTATCTTGAACTAATGGGGTACCGCTATTAATGCTCAGAGTCGCTGAAAAGGTTCCGCTGTTAAAAGTAACGCTATCAACCACAATCGTGGTGTCATCTCCTTGTACTGCCCCACAAACGGCCGTTTCAAACGAGTCGTTGCTCCCATCTGCTATCAGCTGATAGTTTGCGGGATTCGTCACATCATCGGTAGCGCTATTTCCAATCGGATCAATCATCTCTTCAGAATAAGTAATGTGTAGTTTTGTGACATCAACGTTGGTTGCTTCGCCATCATCAAGTGAGTCGTCACCGGTATCTTCATCAGTGCTGATACTGGCCACGGTTGGGGCAGGATCAGCCATCGCTAATATCGCTTCGCCAATAGCAAACATATCAACCCGAAGGAAATCGAGGGATGTGTTTGTCACATTATCATTTTCGTCATCACCATCATTAATGGTAACGGCCGTTGACGACATAATGGATTCAACTTCAGCTACGGTTAATTGACGGCCAAGCTCCTGAATAGCCAATTCCTGCATCAAAGCCACCATGCCCGCAACGTGTGGCGCCGCCTGACTTGTACCGTGCATGGAAACCAGCCCCCCTGTAGGGCCAGCTCCTGTAATGGGCGCTCCGGGTGCAAAAAATGTTGAAAGCGTACTGTGCCTTTGCGTAAACGGCGTAATCACATCCGCTGCAGAAGAAAAATTTTCGGCACCGCTGCCGTATGTAAACCCACCCACATTGCTATCAAAGACTGCGCCAATCGAAAACGAATTAAGATCAGCTGCTGGATATCCAACCCCTTGAACACTACTGTGTGTATAAAAATCATTTCCAGAAGCAGAAATAACCACGACTTCCAAGCCCACAAGGGCAGAAATCTCATCACTAATCCCATATAACGCTTGTGCAGAAGAATGGTTTGCTGAATCTCCCAAAGACATGTTCACACTAACCACATTATAGGTTGCTGCATTGGCAACGACCCACTGTAAGGCAGATTCAACATCCGAAAATGTCCCTCCACCAGAATCAGGAAACACTTTTAAATGAATAATATCCACATCTGGGGCCACGCCTGTATAGGTACCGTCGCTCGACGCCACAATACTTGTCACGTTCGACCCATGACCATTTACATCACTTGCGTCGGTGTCATCATCAGCAAAATCATATTGGTACACAATCCGATCTGATACATTATCAAAATCTAAATCTGACCCAAAAAAAGAGTGATCCAAATCAATCCCTGTATCCAACACTACAACGGCCACATTACTGCCATCAATTCCAGAAAACCGAGCATCAGTCCGAAAATCATCCAGATTAATAAGCGATGCTGATTCTGAGGTATTCGTTGAGATTGGGTTAAAAAATTCTTCAGGCGGTTCTGGATAGTCCAATGGCACATCGGATTGAGTTGTGGTCAGGCTATCTAACGCGGCTTGCGTTGCTAAATCAGGTTCCCAATTAGTTTGGGCTGAGGCTAAAACACCGTTTGCCTGCATCAACAGCACAAAACTTAGCAACATCAAGATTGCAAAAATCAGTAAAACTTTATCAAATTGAATATACTTCACGTATTAACTCCCGATATTCCCAGCGTGGCGGGTATAGTGAACGAAAAAGAGGGCAGGCTCGTTAAACTTTTCTTTCATTCACAAATTTTGGCTCGTCTTGCTGATTTTTAGATTACAGGAAGAGGGATATCTTTTATAAGAGGACTTTTTGGGGATAATGACAAAAAACATTACAAAGCGGGATGATTTAACCGTTGCGATCATGGCCGGAGGAAAAAGCAGCCGGATGGGTCGTAATAAATCGTTTGTTGATCTTGATGGAAAATTGATGATTGAACGGGTTCTGGCAACGGTGGCTCCCTTATCCACTCATCAAATCATCATTACTAACTCACCTTTGCTCTATGAACCGTTTAACTTACCCATGTTTTCAGACTTATACCCTGATCATGGACCACTGGCTGGCATCTACACGGCCGTTCACCATGCCACCACCCCATATATTTTGATCGTAGCGACCGATATGCCTTGGCTCAATGCATATCTATTAGAATTTCTCATTCAACTGCGCCAGGAAGCAGAGGTTGTTGTTCCAAGATGGCAGAAATTCCCTGAACCGCTCCATGCCGTTTATAGCAAAGCGGTCCTACCTGCTATTAAGCAAAGCTTGGACGCTAAAAAACTCAAAATCATCCGTTTTTTTAACGAGGTTACTGTTCGCTATGTTGAAAGGGAAGAAATAGAGATGTTCGATAAAAACGGCCGTTCTTTTGCAAACATCAATACACCTGAGGAGTTAAAAGAGGCTAGAAAAGGGGATGGTAAAAAGTGAAAAGTAAAAAGTGAAAGGTTTCACTTACGATCCTTCCACTTTTTACTTCCTGCTTTAATTATCTTTTACTTAGGGCAATCTCTGCTGCGCGCAAGGTATTTTGCATCAGCATGGCAATTGTCATGGGGCCTACACCACCCGGCACTGGGGTTATTGCGCCAGCCACCTCAAGGGATGATTCATAATCCACATCACCAACCAATCGGTACCCTCGTTTGGCGTCTGGGTCGTCGACGCGATTAATGCCTACATCAATAACGGCCGTTCCCGACTTTAACATATCCCCCTTAATCATCTCAGGAATACCAATTGCGGCCACGACAATATCAGCCCGTTTTAAATGTTCGACTAAATCTTTCGTGCGGCTGTGGCAGATTGTGACGGTTGCATTCGCCTTTTGTAACAGCATCGCCATTGGTAAGCCAACAATATTTGAACGACCAACAATGACTGCTTCAGCGCCACTTGTTTCTACGCCTGCATCCTCAAGCAGAACCATGCAGCCATGTGGTGTACAAGGAATGAAAAGTGGTTCACGCCCCTTCATTGCCAAACGGCCAATATTGACGGGATGAAAGCCGTCTACATCCTTTTCAAGGGAAATACTATTCAATACCGCTTCTTCATCTAAATGTTTTGGTAAAGGCAGCTGCACCAAAATGCCATTTACCTCCGGATCAGCATTCAGTTGGCCAACCAACTCTTCAACAGTCTCCTGAGATGCGTCAGCAGGAAGTTGATGCCCAACTGAGCGAATGCCTAACCGCTCACACATTCTTTGTTTACTTCGAACGTACGTTGCTGAAGCAGGATCCTCGCCAACCAAAACGGTTGCTAAACCGGGCGTGTAATCGTGCTGTGCTTTCATTGCAACGACCTGCTCAGCAACCTGATCTCTCACCTTAGCGGCAACGACCTTACCATCAATAATTTTTGCGGACATAGTGGAATATCCTCCTCTTCAAAAAATAAATAGCCCCCTTGATCAAGGAGGCTATCAAAAAACTAATTCAAAATAAGCACAATAAGCTTATTCAGGCAAAATCTTGGTATCCATAAACTTATCAAGCCAAACACCAATCGCGCAGGCAATACTTAAAGCAGTAAAGAAGGTGTAAACACCACCATACTCTTCAACGTTAGTAGCAACCAGTGGGGTGACCAAAATTGCCCAAGTGATTAAATACCCTAAAGCAGAAGAAATTACAACCAGAATAATTCGTTTAACTAACATAGTTCCTCTATTTTCTAGCAAGCATTTTTTTCAATAAACAGAAAACTAAAGCTTCAAATCTTATGATTCTCTATAAGTGCATTTTGCAATGATGCCGTTTACTTTACAACATCATTTAAAGTATCTCTAACGTGATGGGTTAAGTCTTCAGGGGAGATAGGCTTGGTTAAATACTTTGTCGCACCAGCCCGCAATCCTTTATTAATGCTGTCCAAATCTGTTTTTGCACTGAGCATAATAATGGGTAATCCCATCGTTTTCTCATCTTGCCGCAACGACTCACAAACTTTAAAACCATCCATACCTGGCATCATAACGTCCAAAAGCACAACATCTGGTGGATTAATTTTCACCTTATTCAAGGCGTCAAAACCATCTTCAGCTTCAGAAACATTAAACCCTGCTCTCACAAGCATTAAACGGAGCAATGTTCGTGCCATTGGTTCATCGTCAACAACAAGTACAGACTGGGTCAATTGATCTCCTAGACATTGAGTCGTTTCTCAATAGTTATTGCTCAAACAATAAGCGTTATTCTTATTGTAATCAATTCTCTAATTCCGGCAATGAAAAATCAACTGCCTTACATTTTTTGCTCTTATGGGAGTGTGATTTCCAAACCTTCTTTCGCGATTATCGTATTTGGAAAAACTTTTTTTGCTTTTCCAAGAATTTCCTCAACGTCATCATCCGTCATGTCTGGTGAAAAATGAAACAAGCCAAGCTGCTTGACGTTGGCTTCAATTGCAACTTGAGTAGCATCTAGCCAAGTGCTGTGCCCCCAATCCGCATGCAATTTACATTCTTCGACCGTTTTGAAATGGGAATCGTGAACAAAGAAGTCTGCATTTTGAGCCAGCTTTAGCACATTTTCATCAAAGGTTCCATCATGCCCAACATCACTGCAATATGTAAATACAGAATCTCCGCTCTCAATTCGGAAGCCAAGACATCCCCCAGGGTGGTTTAAATCAGCGACCGTTACTTTTGTTTCATTCCCAATGATGAGGGTCTCCCCATCCTGAACCTCTTTTACTAACAAATCTGCAGGCAGTGTTCGGTAGCGAAAAGGCAAATAGGGTTCAATGAATTGACCTTCTAACACTTCTTCAAGCCGTTTATCGAATCTTTTTTGCCCGACAAGCACAAAGCGGTTGTTTCTCCCAAAGACAGGCCCAAAAAACGGGAATCCTTGAATATGATCCCAATGAGTATGGCTAATGAGAATGTTCCCTATGATTCGATCTTGATTTTTTGATTGAAGGGCCTTGCCGAGAGCACGAATACCAGAACCGGCATCCAAAATAATGAGCTGTTTATCAACGGTATGAACTTCGACACAAGATGTATTTCCGCCAACACGCACTGTGTGCGGACCGGGAGTTGGAATTGTTCCGCGAACACCCCAAAAACGGATCTGCAAATTAAGCCTCTCTCGACTGCAAGATGGATTTGTACGTAAATACTTAGTACTTTTTTCAAAGTTTCTAGTACACCTTACTCGAGAAAAGCAGGTAGGTTCGTTACTTGCAATGGTGTACTTAGACTAACAAAAAGCCCACTTGCTACTGCAACTGGGCTTCCAGTATTAAAAACATTATAGCAGAATTATGTTAAACTGCACTATTCGCAGGCTTCGACATGACTCTTTCGACGCTGTCCAATAACTCCTGTGGACCGAACGGTTTTGTGATGTAATCATTTACCCGCGCAATATGAAGTCCTAGCACGCGATCAATACTTTGTGCTTTTGCCGTCACTACAATTACTGGGATATCTCGCATCTCTTCGGAGGCCTTCATTTTTTGATAAACCTCCCAACCGTCCATTTCGGGCATCATTAAATCTAAAAGGACGAGATCGGGTTTTATTTCTTGAATTTTGATTAACCCTTCATGACCACCAACGGCCCCAGTCACATCATAGTGATTACGGCCTAGGATGAGCTTGACGAGTTCGATCATCTCGAGTTCGTCTTCTACACATACGACTTTCTTAAGCTCTTCAGCCATAAGTTTCTATCCCTCTAAACTGTGCGTTTTGTATCAACTTTTTAAGAATAAGTTGTCGCAAAATTTTGAAATTTTAATTTGTTGTGGTTCACAATCGCCAACAAAACGAACAAAATTTATGTTTATATACGATGTCTAAATATTGAGCTGTTGAAACGAGTTGCTACCATCACTTTTTTAATATTAGTACTTTCATTACTTATAACAAAAATTAGTCTGGTGCTAAATAAGTAATGAGTCCTGACTGAGTCTAGATAAATTACGGTAAATCACAAAAATTTGAATTATGATCGTACAAAACGTGATTTACTATCTGGAAAACAAAAGCTTTCATTGCCCAAAATTATTGCCAGGCTGTTTTTATTCTTCATCTAACTAACCATTTCCACCTTCATATTACACAATTTTTTAACGAATTCCATAATTATTTTTTAAAAATTCTATTTTTTTACGGATTGTTGACACGAAAGAGCCGTTTTGGCATAATTTCATCACCTAAAAATATAAATGTGCTGATGGAGACGAGTAAAAAACATCACTACTTTTAAGCGAGTCTAGGATGGTGAAAGCTAGGCAAGCAAATGTTTTTGAAAATCACTCCGGAACAGTTGACCCAAAAGCAATTTCGCTTAGTAAGCTCAACCGATTTGGTTCCTCGTTAACGGAACTTCACTGATAATCGGTCTTTCTACATTTCAAGACCTTTGCCATTGAACCAAGCGCCTGCAATAGTTTGCAGGAATCAGGGTGGTACCGCGGAGATTCCAAGCCTTCGTCCCTTATTGTGGACGAAGGCTTTTTTGTTTGGGTGATCAGAGACCGCGAGGATTAGGGATCGATTTCTATTTACCGGTCTTTGAGCATTGATACCTTAACCCTTAAATCCGAAGGATTTACCAAGTATGATTGAACAACTATTTTTAACTGATGCCTATTGCCAAAATTTTGAGGCAACTGTTACTGAACAGGTCGAAGGGGGCATCGTCGTCGATCGGACCGCTTTTTATCCCGGTGGCGGCGGCCAGCCGTGTGATTTTGGGCATTTTACGACCTCCGACAATCTTTGGAGAGTCACAAAGGTCAAAAAGATGCAAGGTAAAATCGTTCATTTTATTGAAGGCGATTTACCCCCTGTGGCAACGGCCGTTACTGGCCAAATCGACTGGGAGCACCGCTACAAGCTGATGCGAACCCATACCGCTATGCATATCTTGTGTGGGGTGGTGTGGCGAGATTATCAAGCTCAGGTTACAGGTGGCAATATGGACCCGCTCAAAGGACGCATGGACTTTGAATTTGAAACGATGCAGCAAGAGCTTGTAGCTGAAATTGAAACGGCCGTTAATGCTGAAATAACTGCCGCTCGCCAGACACAGGTTCAAATCTTACCGCGCGCAGAGGCATTCCAAATTCCCGACCTTATTCGCACCAAAATCAACCTGTTGCCTGAAGGCATCAAAGAGGTGCGGACAGTCGAATTAGTCGGACTTGACCTACAGGCCGACGGCGGTACACACGTTAAAAACACCAGTGAAGTTGGCTCGATCAAGGTCACAAATTACAAAAGCAAAGGGAAAATTAACAAAAGGATTTATATTGAAATTTACGATTGAAGATACACGATCTACGCTTAGCATTCAGCAGCATTCAATCGTAAATCCAAAATCGCAAATTTAAAATCAGATGCGTTTTATTGTTCGAGAACAAGGCTATGAAAAGCCAATCGCCTCAGGGCAGTTTAGATATGAGGAAGATGGTGTGCCAACGGGTGCCGTTGAAAGCTGGCGGCTGACAACGGCCGTTTCTGGCTACCAAATCCTGCGAGTTGACCTCGATGCTCGGAACGCCTCTTCAGGTGACTCCTACATTTTTCATTTAGTTCAGCAGGACGACGGCACACCGGAACGATTAGGCTATCGCTACTGGAGCACCGGCCTGATGATTGAAGGAACAGTGCTTTTTGAGGGCGACCAAGTCAGCTGTCGACGAAACGTTAACGGCCGTACCCTCGAAGAAGTGATACCTGTGTGTGATGGCTTTTGGTTTCCGTCAACGATAGGGCTTGGCATTGCCAGCAAACTGTCAAACAAGGCAGACCTTACAACCGCAACGCTTAATAATCAGCCAAATCAAGAAGAAACGCTCGCTTTGATGGAAAAATCGGTCTCTCAAACATCTGATGACGACCAGTCTGAGTTAACGCTCAATGGAAAAACTTATACCGTCACCCCAACCACATTTTCTTGGCAGAGCTCAACCCGCACGGTATGGCTTGATATAAACAAAAATTGGCCGCTCAAAATGACGCGCGAAGATGGATTAACAGCCGTTGAAACAAGATATATATGGTACGGAACATGAATCAGGAAAAAATATTTCGAATTATTTGCCCAGCGCAACCCAAAGGGTTGTAGCTGGGACAAGTGGCATATAAGCAAGCGGCATGTAGCAAAGACCTGCAACCTGTAACTTGCAACCTGAAACTAACAAAAATTACCCAAAACAAACAATTATTAACTAAAAAATCATGTCTTTTAAAAACGTAACAAACAAACCAAATTTTGTAGAACTCGAAAGAGAAATCTTAGAGAAATGGCAGCAAGACGGAGACTTTGAAAAGCTCCGCCAGCTTCGTGCCAACAGTAAAACCCAATGGAGCTTTGTGGATGGCCCCATCACGGCCAACAACCCTATGGGTGTTCACCACGCCTGGGGGCGCACCTACAAAGACCTCTACAATCGATACCACACCATGCAGGGCAAAAACCTGCGCTGGCAGCAGGGGTTTGATTGCCAAGGGCTATGGGTCGAAGTGGAAGTTGAAAAAGCACTTGGCTTCAGCAGCAAGCGAGAAATCTTGGACTATGGCTCAGAGCGATTTACCAACGACTGTAAGGCAAGGGTTCTGAAATATGCCGCTAAACAGACTGAGCAATCGGTTCGCCTAGGGTACTGGATGGATTGGAATGATCCTGATGTCTTGCTTGATTTACATGACAAATTACTCGATGATCCTAATCAAGAAGTCACTATCCAAGGAGCTGACGGCCCGGTTACGGATACAGTCACGAATATCATCGGGCGATTAGGTTCGCCAGAAGTTGGTGGCAGCTACTTCACCTTCTCGAACGAAAATAATTTCACCATTTGGGCCCTGCTCAAAAAGCTTTGGGAAGAAGAAAAGCTTTATAGAGGCACAGATGTCGTCCCTTGGGGTGGTCGCTCGGGGACGTCATATTCGCAAATGGAAGTGATCGACGGCCGTAAACTAGTCGCTCATCGAGCCATCTTCGTGCGTTTCCCCATCAAGGGGCGCGAAAACGAATACCTGCTCGTCTGGACCACCACACCTTGGACGCTGGTTGTCAATACGATGGCCGCAGTTAACGGTGAACTCGACTACGTCAAGCTTCAAGCCAAAGATGGCTCAATCTATTACTTCGCAAAGGAAAACTTGAAGTATCAGCGGCTTGAAAAAGCGTTTAAAAGCGGCACCAACTGGATCGATGGTGTCCCCAAGCTAAAAACCCTCGAACAAATCTTCAAAGAGCGCGGCGGCTACGAAATCCTTGACACCGTCAAAGGGTCAGAGCTGGTTGGTCTTGAGTACGAGGGGCCATTTGACCACATGAAGCCCAACCATTATGCCGGTGGGTTCCCCTTCGTTAACGAAGAACTCAAAGAAAAAGGGGTGGCTGTTGTTCACAGTCATCGCGTCATCGATGGGGGTAAAGATAAAGAAGGCAACGCGGTCGTTGTAGCGGGTGAAGGGACCGGCATCGTTCATATGGCACCGGGTGCGGGTGATATCGATCATAAAATCGGGAAAGGCTTAGGCTTGCCGATGGTAGCCCCACTGGATGACGAAGCGAAGTTTCTACCCGACTTTGGCTGGCTAGCTGGCAGATTAGCGAGTAGCTACGATACAAAAACTGAAATCATCGACGATCTTAAAGAGCGTGGCTTTCTGGTACATGTC
>JBCCFD010000063.1:0-24548 GCA_039029915.1 Chloroflexota bacterium | reverse complement strand
GCGCAAGCAACAAAGTTTGATCACGATAGTACCCGCTCCGAAAATCACCAGGCTGAAAATAATGGGCCATCGCCATCAGTGGTAGCTCTTTGCCGTCGCCGAAGCCGCCAAATTTGGCACGGCCGTGTAACACTTCCTGTCGTGCCATTAAGCTCATCTGTCGGCTGCGCACCACCAGTCGATAATCAGCCAAAAGCTGTTCAGTTGTTAGGGTTTTTGAGGGTTTGCTCATAGGGGTGATGATACCACAAGGTGAGGGGGGGGTGATGGAGTGATAGGGTGATGGAGTGAGGGCACCTTATCACGGTCTCCTGTAACTCAAGCTCTATTGTCTAGCTCTAGCTCTTTCCTCAAGCTTCACGCCCTACAAAAGCTGTTCCAATGCCCCTAGATATCCTGCCAAAATTTCATCATACTTTACATGACGGCCGTTTTCGACAATCGTTTTTCCAGCAACCGACACGGTGTCAACAGCGCGAGGCGTAGCGTGGAAGGTGATGGTATCAACGGCCGTTTCTTCTTGAGCACCTGCCAGCGACGCATCATCCTTGCGAAGAGAAACGGTATCCTCTTGCCACTCATCGGTAAAGCCACACGCTTCATAACCTAGTCGGGTGCCAACCTCAAGCAGGGCTGGCGCCTCCAGAGCCACATGGCGGGCTTCGAGTCGGGATCGCTCATCAAATTCTATCGACCGCACTTCCTCAAACGCATTTTCACAGGCGTGGCTATCTACCCCAACACAAACTTGTGCCCCAGCCTCAATCAGCTGACGTATCGGCGGTAAACCATCTCCTAAATCCCGCTCCGTCGTCCGGCAAATGCACACAAACGACTGGGTTTGCCCTAGCGCCTGAATTTCATCCGCGGAGAGGTGCGTGGCGTGAACGCCAACAAAACGATTTGAAAGCACGTTGGCGTCAGCTAATAGCTGTATTGGGGTTTTGCCATACTCCGCCAGAGATTCTTCGAGCTCACGGCGCTGTTCACACACGTGCATATGAAAGGGCAGCGCACCATTTCCGGCAAACTGAGCCAGCTCTTGAATTGCCGGTAGCGGTACACCGCGAATACTGTGGGCCGCAACGGCGATTTGCACCATTGGATCAGCCGCATATTGGGTCTGTAGCTTCTCGATATCTTGCAAAATGGGAGAAACGGCCGTATCGACAAACCGCTTTTGGGCAGAGGCCACCTCCTGCTGATACCCACCGCGCATGTAGGCGGTCCGAATCAAACAGATGCGAATCCCGGCTGCTTTTGCCGCCTCAATCACCGCTTCTGAAAGCGCCGTCCGGTTAGCGTAAGGTTGGCCCGACTTGTCGTGATGCACATAGTGAAATTCACCAACGGCCGTTACCCCAGACATGGCTAATTCCGCATAGGCAAATCGCGCAATTTGAAACATTTGGTCAGGATCAATCTGCTCAGCGAGCTGATACATAAGCCCTCGCCACGACCAAAATGAGCCCGCTTGGGTATCTCTTCGTTGGGTTAAACCACGCAGGGCTCTTTGAAAAGCATGGGAGTGGACAGTTGCAAAGCCAGGCATTTGCCAATGAGTTAAGGTTTGTTTAATCATAGGTTGTTTTATCATTATCTCAGGATGTCAGTTTATTCGTATTCAAGATGTGCAATAGTTGCCCAGCTTGTAATTTTCATCTATGGTTACAAAAAATGCTAGGAAGGAACTGAATTAAATGAAAACGCCAAACCAAGAAAATTTCCGAGATTACCGAAATGCACTGGGCCGTTTTGCCACCGGCATCACGATTGTCACCACAAAAGCAGATGGTGTGACCCACGGTATGACCTGTAATGCCTTCATGTCTATCTCGCTCGATCCCCCGTTGGTGGCTGTAGCGGTCACTCACAAAGCAAAGATGATGGGCTTTTTAGAAAAAAGCGGCCGTTACGGGGTCAGCATTCTTAGCGCCGACCAAGAAAATATCTCTTCTCATTTCGCTGGTCAGCACCAAGATGATTTGGGTGATCCATTTGTTGAAATTGAAGAGATGCCTATGATAAAAAGTGCCAATGTTCATCTGATTACCAAAGTCGCTGAAAAGCTCGTTCTGGGTGATCATACGCTTTTTGTCGGTCAGGTAGAGCATTACAGCTACGTGGAAGCATGCGAGCCGCTACTTTACAGTGCTGGGCGATACGCCAGAATCGGCTAGCGGCTACGATACCATGTTTAAATTCACGACCATATACCGCAAGGTAGATGATGAAAATTTGCTGGAGACTTTTTTCTCTCAAACACATCTACCCATTGCAGAGCAGTTGCCAAATTTAATGAAACGAGAGGTGTGCCGCATTAGCCACAAGCCCGGGGGGGCGTCTCGATTTTTACTAATGTTTGAGCTTTACTTTGAATCAGAGGAAAGCTTTCAAGAGGCGATTCGCACCCCAACGGGAATTCAGCTTATTCAAGCATTAAAACCGTGGGCTGAGAAAAAGATTATTACTTGGTTTTACTCGGAATCTTTTGAAGAGGATGGGTAGAGAGTCGCTACTCTGTTTGGGTGGTTGGTAAGTAAACGCGATTAGGGAACGGGGAGAAAATGTAAATGTCACTTGAGGGTTCACCATCGACCTCTCCCCCAGAAATATAAATATCCGGCCCAACAAGGCTCACCTCTAACCCTTCCCAATAGCGCCACTCATCAAATTCTGCGGGGGCATCAACTGGCTCCCAAGTATCTGATTCAATATTATATATTTCAGCGACGTGCTGAGCACCACCCTCTGACAACTGCCCCCCAAAAAGATAAAGACGACCTAAGAAAGAAATGGCTTCTCCTTTGGTTCGAGAGTTTATTGTTTCACTACACGCTGACCAGCTTTCGCTGTCTAAATCATAATTTGAGCACGATGTCAATATGCCACTCTCGTTTTCCCCCCCCACCACAATGAGCTGGTCATTTAAAATATCGCCTGCTGGATTAACGCGAGCGTTTGGCATTTCTGGTAGCTCAATCCAGCGTTCTTCTGTTAAATCGAATTTGTAGAAGGTGGAAACGGCCGTATTGCCATCATGCCCCCCAATCACAAACAGGGCATCTTGGGTGGCCACGGCCAGCGCATCCGAAAGTGGTGTGGGTAAAGACGTCATTGGACGCCAAGCATTGTTGGCTGGGCTAAACGCTTCTACATTTCCCGTTGGATTACCGTCTTCCCCAATACCACCAATGATATATATTTCTCCCAACAACACGGCCGAAGCGGCATGAGATACGGCCGTTGGCTTCGCCGTCCCAGAAGTGACGACTTGATCAACCGTGTTAACAATGGTGACATCACCCAAAGGCTGCGCCCCATCGATGCCGCCAATCTGAAAAATAGATAGCCCAACAACGGCCGTTGCCGTATCGGGTCTCACGTCATCAGCGCCCCGAATAACGGACCATTTATTTCCCATCTCTTCGATCGTATAAGATGCAGGTTCTGAAGAAAAGCCTTCGCCTTGAACCCAAATGAAGCCCCCCACGACCAAAATAAGCGCGAACCCCACCAAGCCAAACAGAATCCAGTTTGGTCGGTTGGGCATCGTATTTTGTTGAACTTGATTCGGTTGGGAACTGTCAGGACGACTGACCGGCTCAATTGGCAAGGGGGGCGTTGAGGCTTCAATTGCGGCAACACCATGCCCATTCATAGCTTGGTTAGGCACAGTTAAAAACCCTTTTTCTTGACCCACACGAATCGCTTCAGTGCGTGAGCCAGCCCCTAATTTTGTATAAATGTTTCGTAGGTGAGTTTTAACCGTATAAGGGCTAATATCGAGTTTAGAGGCAACCTCTTTATTGGTTGCCCCGTCCGCAACACATTTGAGGACGTCTATCTCACGTCCACTTAAATCTTCTCCGAGCTCGGGCATAAAATTATTATAATCTCAAATCCAATACTAAGTTTATTAAGAAAATTACAGTTGAAGGTTTTGCTGTAATCATCTCAAATGTCAACTGGAAAATCAATCTTAGTTTAATTGGGAAAAAAACTGGTGACCAGTAGCTTATGGTCCTGTTGTCGGAACTGGGGTTTCGAAACCAAATGAGTCAACTGCATCAGCTGTCACCGTCAATTCAGGTGTTGGGATTTCAGGGGTTGGCGTGGCCAAGGCGCACATCTCTTGAGCAGTTTCCAACTTTTGATTCAAATCAGGTACAAAGTCATAGCGGTTTGCTTCTGTGTAAAGGTCTAAAGCTGGACACCATTCTTGAACCGAGGCGCGGTCGTCTCCATAAGAAATCAAAACTTCTTGCAATCGGGTACACGAGTTTTGGTAAAACGGTGCCGCTAAACAAAGATCGCGGAAATAGTAAGCGGATGCGTCCCAATTGGCACCATAAAAAGCAACACCCTGCAAATAAAGTTCTGCCCAAGTTTCATAATCAATCATCGTCTGGGAAAGATCGCCAAGTGTTGCCGCTAGGTCTAGATAATACATACCCGCCTCAACGTCGTCCCCATTGAGCATGTCCACAGCAATTTCAAGATAGGCATCGTATAAATAGGTGTCTGTTTCTTGTCGTTCATAGCTCGGAAATTCAAGCTGGAATTTGGTGATGGCAGAGACGGCAGCTTGCCACTCTTTTGTAGCAACCAAGCGGCGTATACGTTGCAGTTCATCATTAGGGCTTGAAATTGGTCCAACGGTTGGGGTTGGCAATGGGGTTGAGGTGGGAACGGCCGTTGCCACAGCGGTTGGTGTCGGCGTGAATAAAACGAGTAGACCATTTTCGGCATCTGACTTTAAAGCAAGCGCCGCTTGATCACCTGCGTCTTGCTCGATCACCCAGTCAAGTCGTAATAGGGCCAATTCATAATTACCCTCATTGATATTCCCAGCTGCCAATTCCTTTTGACGCGCAATCTGTTCTGTGATGGCTTGAGTTTCGCTTTCCTCACGCAGCGCTTCGCCTCTTTGCCAACCAAAGTAGGCTACACCCAAGAACCAGATTATCAGGACAACCAACCCAATTATGAGCAGGCCGGCAATGCGCCATTTGGATGGAAACGGCCGTTGTTGGGGCACAGACTCTGCTGTTGTGTTTGGTTGATCGTTGGGTCTCATTACCTCGCTCATGATAGGCCGAATTATACCTCACTTCGCCATGATTTCCCGATAGACTTCCACCGTATTTGTAGCAATTTTGGCCTGTGTATAATTCGCCAAAACATGCTGACGCCCCTGCCTCCCCAGACTATCACGCAGAGTTTCTGAGCTTATCAAACTGTTTAACTGTTGAGAAAGCGAAGGAACATCATCCTCACTAAATGTTAATCCTGCCTCCTGAATAACATGCGGTATCTCACCACTACTCGACCCAACAACAGCCACTTCACAGGCCATTGCTTCAATTAAGATACGCCCAAATTGCTCTTTCCAGTTAGGTAAGGTTCGTGACGAAAGCACGAGGACATCAAGCGATTGTAAAAAACGAGGCATGTCTGCTGATGAAACAGCTCCTTCAAACGAAACACGTCCTTCAAGACCGAGCTGCCTTGTTAACTGAATCAGGTTTTGTTTTTCTGGCCCCTCTCCTGCAATAACGGCCCGCCACAGTCCGGGTAAATCTGCCAATGCATGCAGTAGCGTGTCCACGCCCTTTTCAGGCACCAGTCGGCGATTGGCTGACCCAATTAAAAGCGGACGGCCGCTGTCTCGCCGAGTCGGAGGCTGAAATAACATTGGATCAACGCCAAACTGGGGAATAATTCGGTATGGCCCTCTATATCCTTTTTCCTGCCAAACGGTGACAGCATCCTCATTCCCCATCAGGGCGTAATCAACGCCATTAAGGACCTGCTTTTCCATCCATGAAAATGGTGGGGGGTAGGCTCGATTAATATTTTGCCATGTAAAAAACAGCGTTTTAGCCTTTACTTTATTGGATTGACGCCAAGCGAGCCAAGTTGCTAAGTTGTAAGGCTCTTCATCGATATGCACAATATCCGGTTTGAAATTAGATAGACGCTGTTTTAATTTAGGGTAATAATGGGTGTGGAAACTGCCGTTAAAATTTATCGGATCAATAATGAGCTGGTATCCCTCAGTAAACCGACGCTCTGCCAAAATCGTACCGGACCGATCGTTCCAGCTGGGAGGGATAATGACCTGCAGGTCAACGTCTGGCTGGGCGGCAATCAATTCTAATTTTTTTTGATACGTGCCCACAAGGCAAGCTTTTGAAATCATTAAAATCCGCATAGCGCATGAAATATAGTGGAAAGTGCGACACATGTCGAAAAGGGGCTATGAATGAAAAATCATTCTCAAGTTGTAGAAGAACAGATTCAATATTATCGAGACCGGGCGTCGGAGTATGACGAATGGTTTTTACGTCAGGGTCGGTATGATCGGGGAGACGCGCACGCTAAGCAGTGGTTTGCTGAGGTAACGGCCGTTCAAAGCGCCCTCGCTCATTTTGCCCCCACAGGGAAGGTGTTAGAGCTGGCGAGTGGAACAGGCTGGTGGACGGAACAGTTAAACCAATATGCTGACGCTATTACGGCCGTAGATAGCGCTCAGGAAACAATTGCCATTAACAAAGCCAAGCTCAATTCACCTAAAATCAGCTATCAACAGGCAAATATCTTTGAATGGCAGCCAGCTGAAAAATTTGATGTCGTCTTTTTTAGCTTTTGGCTGTCTCATGTGCCACCAGAAAGATTTGAATCGTTTTGGCAAATGGTAGCAACCGCACTGGGGGAAAACGGCCGTGTTTTTATCGTTGATTCTCTTTACACACCCGATTCAACCGCTAAAAATCAATTTCTGAAAACTGAAGCAGACACAACCGTCACGCGCCATCTGAATAACGGCAATACGTATGAGATCGTTAAACTTTTCTATACGCCTGAGCTGCTGCGCCAGCGATTAGAACCGCTTGGCTGGCGATGCCAGTTTGATGCCACAAAAAATTTCTTCATCTTTGGCGGTTGCCAACGGATCTCATAGCGAAATGACAGCCCAAGTTTCAATCATTTCAAGCAGAATTTTTGGCAGGGAAATGCACACTATCTCCCTGCCAGTGGCTGTAGCAAAAGAACATACGCCTCAGGTCAAACAGCCCATTCCCTTCGATAGAAAATCAATATCCAACCTGAATACTAGGACTTAAACGAGATTGTTCTGTCCCTACATATTCTCAATAATATTTATTGGAGAGCTATGTATGTAATTAATAGAACTTTTGATGGAAAAATCATTTTTAAATTCTGTTGATTGCTGGGGGAGCGGAAAACTGTAATCACGCTCTATTGACCGCCTTATTTCCGTTCACCTCACACATTTCTTCCTAAAATTTTGATATCAACCATAACCGGCAGTTCGAAATCAGTTCAAGTGAAAGCATGGAACAGTTTCCTTACATGATCAAAAATATATTTGATATTCCACAGTTTGAAGACCCTGAAAAAAATAAAGGTGCTCAATTGATACGGGTCATGTGTATTACCGCGGCTTTATTGCTAATTTTCGGGTCTGCTGTGCTGCTTATGTTTTCCCCGCAAACATTTAATATTATGCGGGCGCGATTAATCATTGTTTTTTTTGTTCAGCTTGTCGTTTTTATGATGGCGAAGCGCGGGTATGTGGCATCGGCTGGGTATATTTACATCACCTTCCATATTTTGTCTGTTTTTACATCCGCAATCCTACTGGGTGGACTGAAGAACGGAAATTTAATTTTGCTACCTATATTCGTTGTTGCAGCAACCATGATTTTGGGGTTTAGATGGGGCGCATTCTACGCGATGCTTTGCACGATTGGGTTAATAAGCGTTCATTTATCAATTCAGAATGAGCTAATCACGCCAACCACGATTACAACAGAGCAGCCCATCAATACCATCATTATCATTACGTTTTCCATTATTGGGTCGCTGATCATTTCAAATTTAGGCATGCAAAGTGTACAAACCGCTTTAGCAGAATCTAAAAGGCACCAGGCTCAACTCAATGATACGATTGTGCTGCTCAGAGAAACAACCGTTTCTAAAGAGCTGGCGGAGTCAGCAACGAAAGCCAAATCTGAATTTCTCGCCAATATGAGTCATGAAATCCGAACTCCACTGAATGGGGTCATTGGCATGACCAGTCTGTTATTGGACACCGATTTGAATGATGAACAAATTGATTTTGTTGATACGGTTCGGCGCAGCGGCGATTCGTTGCTCACAATTATTAACGACATTCTCGATTTTTCTAAAATTGAGGCAGGTCAGCTTGATATTGAACAGATCTCATTTGATCTTTTCCAATGTGTTGAGGACGTGCTTGATCTTTTAGCCCCCAAGGCAACGGCTAAAAAGTTAGAGTTGGCGTACATGATCGATAATAAAACGCCACCAACGATTGTTGGCGACGTAACCCGCCTACGACAAATTCTGGTCAATTTGCTTGGCAATGCGATCAAATTTACGGAATCAGGTGAGGTCGTTTTGCAAATTAAGGGAATGCGCCAAAAACACGGCCGTTTCCAGCTCCACTTTGCGGTTCGTGATACCGGAATTGGCATTCCACAGGAGCGCATGGATCGCCTGTTCAAATCGTTTAGCCAGGTTGATACCTCCACCACGCGCAAATATGGAGGCACAGGTCTCGGTTTAGCGATTAGCAAAAAGCTGGTTGAACTCATGGGTGGCGATATGTGGGTTGAAAGCAGTGTTGGTCAAGGCTCTACGTTCAATTTCACCATTTTGACTGAGTCAGGAACGGCCGTATCTAAGCCATTTTTAAGCCATAATCAACCCAACTTAAAAGGCAAGCACGTTCTAATCGTAGACGATAATGAAACGAATCGAAAAATATTAAAAAAGCAAATGGAATCTTGGGGGATGAAGCCCGTTATGGCCTCATCAGGCAAAGAGGCATTGGCTTTAATCAATAGCCAGACCCCAATCGACCTCGCCATTTTGGACATGCAAATGCCGGAAATGGATGGGGCTGAATTGGCCAAAAACATTCATGCCATTCCCTCAAAGAAAAATTTATGCCTCATCCTGCTGACTTCACTTGGCAATTTTCATGAAACCAGCGACTATAAGCATTTTTCTGCTCAGCTTACAAAACCAGTAAAAGCATCTCTGCTTTACAACACGCTGATGGAAAATTTCACCGATCAGAAGATCGTTGTCCCTCGATTCAAGAAACCATCCTTTGACGCAGAGCTGGGTCATAAACGGCCGTTTCGTATCCTTCTCGCCGAAGACAATCAAATTAATCAAAAAGTCATCACAAGAATGCTTGAGCGACTTCAATATCGGACAGATATTGCTGGCAACGGCGTTGAAGTCGTAGAAGCGCTCAAAAGGCAAGATTACGACATCATCTTTATGGATATTCAAATGCCAGAAATGGATGGCGTTGAAACAACAAACTATATTCGTCAGCACATCTCGGCAGAACGACAACCACACATCGTTGCCCTCACGGCAAACGCCATGCAGGGGGAACGAGAAAAGTATCTCAGCAGCGGTATGGATGATTTTGTCAGCAAGCCGGTGCAGTTAGAAGATCTGATTTCTGCCTTATTGCGGGTACCCTCCAACAAGGTTGCCACCGTGCAGGAGTCAGCTATTTCCCCAGTCATCAATTAACGCACCCCCCAACAGCCAATACTCCCTTCTCAGTTACCAATAGCCTATTTCAAAAATAGCGTCAAAAAATAAAAATAGTGTCGTTCCATTGTTAGGCAGCATTTAGCTAATTTCAATCATTTTCTCAACTTTGCATAAAACAAAAGGAGCAGTCATGCTTACTTTTTTACGCTTGCTGTTGATAGCCAGCGGTCTATTTCTGCTTGCCAATTCTCTGTATGCTGAACCAGTTTCAACTAACGATACAGGTTCACCTTCAATTCCGTATTGGATTCATGTTTCTACTGATGATGAGGCTCTCCCGAACCCATCTAGCAGTGAACAACAAACGGCCGTTTTAATCGTTGATCTTGACCAAAATGGTATCAATGACTTTGTAGTTGGCGCGAGAAAGCAACCGGGCCCCTCGCTTGTTTGGTTCCGCTGGGAAGGTACTAGCTGGACGCGCTACGTGATCGATAATCAGGCACTCGATATTGAAGCGGGCGGGGCTTATTTTGATATTGACGCTGATGGAGATTTAGACCTTGTCATGGGGGGCGACAGCAAAAGCAATCAGATTTGGTGGTGGGAAAATCCATATCCCCACTTTGAACCCAATACCGGTTGGACGCGCCGCCTGATTAAAGACGGCGGAGAGAAAATTCACCACGACCAGATTTTTGGTGACTTTGACCATGATGGACAAGTTGAGCTTGTCTTTTGGAATCAGGGCAGTTGGAACCAGTCTAGCGGTAAATCTCGGCTGATGATGGCTGAAATTCCGGCAGACCCTTTAACGGCCGTTTCTTGGCAGTATGCCCCTATTTTTGAGGGGTTTGGCGAAGGGCTTACCCAAGGGGATATCGAACAAGACGGCCAAATCGATCTGATTGCTGGTGGGTACTGGTTTAAGTTTGAAGGCAACAGCACGTTTACACCGTATGCTATTGATGCAGGATATACCGATACGCGAATTGCGGTGGGTGATTTATTGGAAAACGGCCGTTTAGAGGTCGTCATGGTGCGCGGTGATGGTGCTGGCCCCCTCATTTGGTATTCCTGTGCAGATGACCCATCCCAAGCCAGCTGCTGGCAGCCAACCACCCTCCTCGATGACGTTGATCACGGCCACAGCTTGGAAATAACAGATCTCAATGGTGACAATCAGCTCGATATCTTTGTCGGTGAAATGAGGCTCAACAGCAATAATCCTGACGCCAAAATGTGGGCCTTTTACAATCACGGAAACGGCACGTTTGCAAACAATATCATCGCCTCAGGATTTGGCGTACATGAGGCCAAAGTAGGAGACCTAAATGGCGACAGCTATCCAGATATTTTAGGCAAGCCCTATAACTGGCAAACGCCGCGTCTGGATATTTGGTTCAACACCCCCAACAACCCGTTTGGCAGTTGGGAACGCCATCTTGTGGATGAAGAAAAACCAGCCAAGGCGGTCTTCATCCTGTCAGCTGATTTGAATGGTGATCAATGGGCTGACATCGTCACCGGAGGCTGGTGGTATAAAAATCCAGCCCTCACGGGAAGCAATTGGGAAAAAAAACCAATTGGCTCACCTTTAAATGACATGCTGGCCGTCTTAGATATTGACCAAGATGGAGATATTGATATTTTAGGCTCTCAAGGACAAGGGAGTCAGAATAGCCAGAGATTTGCTTGGGCAGAAAATGATGGTTTGGGCAACTTTACAATTCATAAAAACATCAGCCAAGCGCCTCAAAAGGGTTTTCTTCAGGGCGTTCAAGTAACTGATATCGACCAAAATGAATCAATGGATATTTTACTGTCGTGGAATAACGGGGTGAATGGCATTCAAATGCTCACCATTCCAGAAAATCCTACCGCCAACACCTGGCCAATTAGCCAAATTTCAACGCTCTCGCTGGGTGAAGAGCTTGATGCTGAAGATATTGACGATGACGGCGATTTAGATATTTTGCTGGGGACCGTTTGGCTTGAAAATAAGGGTGACTCATGGGCATCTCACACGCTGTTTACCCCATCAGGCGGTGAGCCGGACCGAGTGCAGCTGGCCGACATTGATGGAGACGGTGACTTAGACGGCGTTGTAGGATATGGTCACGGTGAAACGACCCCCCTCGTCTGGTATGAACAGCCGACTGATCCAACGAATACTTGGCAAGAGCATCTCATCGACACTCTTATTAGCCCGCTTAGCTTAGATGTGCTTGATTATGATGGGGATGGGGATCAGGATATTGTCGTTGGCGAACATGATTTGGTATCGCCTGACCAATCGCGTCTCGTTCTATACGAAAATTTGGGACCCATCATAAACAGCTGGCGACCCCATTTGCTCTATACGGGTGACGAACATCACGATGGCGCTCAATTTGTAGATATTGACCAAGATCAGGATCTAGATGTTATTTCGATTGGGTGGACACACGGCCGTGTCCTGCTCTATGAAAATAACTCAAACGATGAATCTGTGTTTTCTCCACCTATTTTGCCCGATCCGGAGGCAGTAACTGAACGGATTTATTTACCTTTGCTGCGAAAGCCGTAATTTGCGAGTTTAACTGACAGTAGATTAATTGATCGGGTAGGAAAGAGTGAAAGTAGCCCCCTGCCCTTTTCCAGGGCTAACGGCCGTTGCTGTACCGCCATGCATCTCAGCAATAGCTCGCACAATCGTCAGCCCTAAACCAGAACCGCCCGTGTGACGGGCCCGGGATTTATCTTCACGATAAAATCGATCGAAGACGTGGGGCAGTGCATCTGCTTCAATGCCATCTCCTGAATCAATCACGTGAATATGAACCTGGTGCTCAACAGATTCAGCTTGAAGCAAAATCGATCCATTTTCGGGTGTGTGGCGCAGGGCATTTTCCAATAAGTTGGTCAAAGATTGACGCAATCGCGCCCGATCAGCTTGAATATCAGGCAGTTCCCCTAGCAATTCAACCCGGAGTTCCACATTCTGGGCTAAGGCTAACGGCTTGAAAAATTCTGCACTATCTTTAACTAGCTGGGGTAAATTCACGCGCACCAGATTCAAAGAAAGCTGATGCGCTTCTGCTTGGGCAAGCTCCCTTAAATCCTCAATCAGACGCCCCAGATGGCGGGTTTGCTCATACAGCTTGGCCACTTCTTCTTTATCAAGTGGATAGACATCATCCAGAATTGCTCGCAGATTTCCCTGAATCACTGTAACTGGCGTACGCAGTTCATGCGCCACGTCGTTTAATAAATTTTGCCGCTGAAGCTCAGCTCGCTCAAGATGTGTTGCCATATCATTAAATGCCTCTGCCAGATCGTCAATCTCTTGGGTGCCTTTTACATTCACGCGCTGGCTTAAATCTCTCGCGCCAATCGCTCTCGCGGCCGTCGCTAATTTGCTCAACGGTGCGGTTAAGGTGCCACTAAGCCAAACGGCTGCTGCGGTGCCCAAAAGCGCGCCAATTCCCAAAAAAATGAGTAACAAACGCAAGATAAACGTTGAAAAACGGTCTAACAATAAGTCAGCGCTTTCTTCAGGCAGTTGCTCGAAAATTTGAGTAATACGAGGGTCTGGGTCTGGTTGGGCAAAATTCTGAGCCACTAAACTTAACAATGAACCCACAAATATGGGCACAAACACCGTTAGTAAAATAACGCCAATAAAGGCCATAATTGCTCGTGTTCTTAATCGATTCATTGTGCGCTGAGACGGTATCCTATGCCATAAACCGTTTGAATATAGGCGGGTTTCTTGGAATCTGGCTCAATTTTCCGGCGCAGATTTTTGATGTGGCTATCGAGTGTTCGATCCATACCAACATATTCGTACCCAAGCCCCCGCTCAATGAGTTCGCTACGCGTAAACACATAACCGGGGTTTTCCATAATGATTTGCAGTAGATTGAATTCAGTTGGCGTGAGATCAACTAAACGGCCGTTGATATGCACCTCACGTCGCCCAACATCTAGCTGTAAATCCCGCACTTCAATCACCTCATCGGCAATCTTGTTCGTGGCGGATGTTAGCCGTTTTTTGACGCGAAGCTGTGCCCTGACGCGCGCCACGACTTCTGAGGGATTAAATGGCTTGGTCACATAATCGTCAGCACCAAGTTCTAAGCCCACCACCTTATCCGTATCTTCAACTCTAGCTGTGATCATAATGATTGGCGTTAAGGCGAGCTTCTCATCACCCCGAACAACGCGCGTGATGTCATATCCGTCCATGTCCGGCAGCATCAAATCAAGCAAGAGCAAGTCTGGTTTTTCAGTGCGTATGGTCTGAACGGCCGTTACCCCATCGTGCGCCGAAAGAACCGTAAACCCAGCCTTTTCCAAGTATCCACGCAAAAGGCGCACAATTTCTTTATCGTCATCAACTACCAAAATTCGCTGCTTCATCTTCTACCGATTGTAACTTAAAAAGGGAATAAATAACGGTAACCGCACTAAACTGGGCGAAGAGCATCTTGAGCTTGCCGAAGGATGCCCTTCGCCTATTTGATTATTCGTAGCGTAACGCCTCAATCGGACGCAAGCTTGAGGCTCGCCATGCCGGATAAGCGCCAAATAAAAGTCCCACGCCTAAAGCAAACCCAGCGGCTAGCGAAACTGTTGACGTCGTGACCACCGCTACAATATCAAGCAAATTACCCACAACAATTGAAAGCGTGTAGCCTAATGCGATGCCTAACGCACCACCGAACAAGCTCAACAAAATCGACTCCAGCAGGAATTGAGCAATAATATCTCGACGCAGTGCCCCAATCGCTTTACGAATCCCAATTTCGCGGGTTCGTTCAGTAACGCTCACCAACATAATGTTCATAATGCCGATGCCACCAACAAGCAGTGAAATACCGGCAATCGCTCCCAGAAAAGCGGTCAAGGTGCCTGTCACTTGATCCAGTGTTGAAAGCAAGTCTGCTTGGCTAATAATGACGAAATCATCATCACCAGCGTAGGCGATGCCATGCTGTTCGCGTAAAACTTCGGTCACTTGCTCAATAGCGGCGTCTGTTTGCTCTTCACTAACAGCCTGAGCGTAAATCAAATTGACCGCTTTTTCGCCTGTTCTGGTTCGAGTGGTAAATAGCCTAGATTGAGCCGTTGAAATCGGTAAATAAACGTTTTCATCAGCGCTACCCGTAATACTTTCGCCTTCCTCACCCAGCACACCAACAACCTCGTAGCTTACACCGTTGATTTTGATAGATTTACCAACGGGGAACGCATCCCCAAATAGGTCGGAGGCCAAGGTCCAACCAATGACAGCCACTCGGGCGTTGGTGTCAATATCCTGCGTGGTCAACTGATCACCAAAGGCAAATTCGTTCAAATTATTGATATCGAAGTAATTGGCCGTCACGCCAAGAACGGTAGCACCTTCTTCAATGCCGCTGTAAACAACCTGTTGGTTACCCTGGACAGCAGCAGCCACATCGGCCACATCGGGGGCGTTCAGTGGGTCAGCCAGGGCCTCAACGTCGTCTAGACTCAAGGAAATACGGCCGTTGCTTACTTCTGTATCGGTTGTTACTGTAAGCAAGTTGGTGCCAATCGATTCAATATCACCCGTAATCGACTCATTAACCCCATCACCAATTGACATCAAGCCAATGACAGCGCCAACCCCAATAATGACTCCTAACATCGTTAAAATTGACCGCATTTTGTTAGCGAGGATGCTATCAACGGCCGTTAGTAAACTTTCATAAATATTCATCATACACCTCTCTGGCTAAAGTCCTGAGCTAGAGGAAGGCAATTGCCAATCCCGCACACTATCTCTAGTTCTAGCTCTGAACTCTAGCTCTAGTCCACTATCACCCCGTCTCGAATCCAGATGGTGCGTTCAGCTTCTTCAGCCACTTCAGGATCGTGGGTAATTACAATAATTGTCATCCCATCAACATGCATCTTTTTAAAAATGCCCATAATTTCTTCACCGGACTGAGTATCAAGCGCACCGGTAGGCTCATCTGCCAAGATGATGCTTGGGCTTGGTGCTAAGGCGCGGGCAATCGCGACACGCTGCTGCTGACCACCAGACAGTTCATCTGGTTTGTGGTCGGTGCGTTCGCCAAGCCCGACAGACGTAAGGGCGGCTACGGCTCTTTCATTTCGGTCAGAGCGAGAAATACCCGCATACATCAGAGGGAGCGCCACTTGTTTAACGGCCGTTGTGCGGGGCAATAAATTAAACTGCTGAAACACAAAGCCAATGCGCTGATTGCGAATCCGCGCTTGTTCATCATCAGTCATTTGACTGACATCGATATCATCTAGCGTGTATTGGCCTGATGTTGGCACATCTAAACAGCCAATCATGTTCATTAAAGTGCTTTTTCCAGAGCCTGATGGCCCCATAATGGCCACAAATTCACCTTCTTCAATCGTTAAGTCCACACCCTTTAGTGCATGAACCACCTGTGACCCCATTTGATACGTTTTCGTTAAATTTGTTAGTTCAATCATCATAAACCTCGATCAGAGCGAGAGATTTGAGCTAGAGGGAGGCGTTTGCCTAAATCACACGTTCTCTAGCTCTAGCTCTATGCTCAAGCTGTTAGCCATCAAACGGCGAGCCACCACCGGGGCCGGTTGGAATTTCAAAAGTAGGGGCGCTGTTTTGAATGAGCAGCTGGTCCCCTTCAGATAGGCCGCTTGTAATTTCAGTTAATGCGCCATCTCGCAACCCGATGGTGACTTCAACCACTTCTTGTGCTTCACCATTTACGACAGTTACAAAGAATTTGCCGGCTTGCCTATCGGCCGTAATGGCCTGACTTTGTACCAAAAGGACATCTGAGCGAGTGGCGGTTGTTAAATTCGCATTCGCAGTCATCCCTATCAATATCGGTAGGTCACTCTGGTCTAAAGTCAAATACACTTCATAGGTCACAAGCGAGTTACCTTGGCTGGCAGCATTCTTTGGTGCAATCGAGCTCACTGTGGCTGGAATTGAGTCGTCAGGCCACGTTTCAAGCGTCACAAACGCTTCTTGTCCGATGCTGATTTCACCAATGTCCACTTCGTCTACTTCTAAGACCACTTCTAAACTTTGAATATCTACCAGTTCAGCTAAGGTGCCGCTGGCCACCTCGCCCACACTGACGTTAACGGCCGTTACCACACCCTCAAACGGCGCTAGCAATGTGGCATTGTCTAAGTTAATCTGAGTCTGAGCCAAGTTCAGACGAGCTTGTTCAACCTGAATTTGAGCGCGAGCAATTTGAACATCTGAAGCACCGTCTAGCAGATTAGCCAGCGTTGCTTCGGCCTGCGCCAAGCTCAGCTCCGCTGCCGCGATTTGAGCGTCAGATGCGCCTAGCATCGTCATATCGTATTGGGCTTGGGCCGAATCTCGATTGGCAATAGAGACATTCACGCTTGCTTGGGCAGCCGCAATACTGTTTGGGTCACCATTCAGCAGCCGCTCTAATGTTTCTTGGGCAGCAGCGAGGTCAGCATTGGCCTGAACAGCAGCGGCTCTGGCGGATTCTTCAAGGTCGGCTAGCTGGTCTTCGCTGATAAATTCTGACTCAGTGACCAAAATCGTGCTGTGTTGTTCAGCTGCACTTGTTGCTTCCTGTTGCGCTAAGGATAGTTCAATTTCAGCCGCCCGAACTTCGTCTGGGTCGGCCGCTTCAACGACGCTGTTTAATCGAGCGTAAGCGGCTGATAAGTCGGCCTCAGCCGCTCTCAAGTTTGCCTCAGCCGTGGCGATATCCGTCTCATTTGGTCCATCGAGCAAATCATTGAGCGACAGTTGGGCGCTCAAAACATTGGCCTCAGCCGCCCGAACGTCTGCCTCAGAGGCTGATGCCGTTAAGGTGGCTACATTGGCTTCTTGAATCAAAAGCGCTTGTTCTGCATCAGCCACGTTACGCTCTAATTCGGCCGTGTCTAGCTTAAAAATGGCATCTCCCGCCTGAACGGTGTCGCCAACTCGGACAAAGATGTTGTTTACCGTGCCTGAGGCCTGAAAGGATAAGTTTGCTTCGCTTTGAGCGACGACTTCGCCGCTGGCTGTGGCGCTGGCTGATAGCTCACCGCGCGTCACGGTGACGATATCACCCGTTTGAGGCGCTTGCGCTTCGGCAGCGTTGTTATTTCGCAAAAAGCCAAACCCCACTAACACAACAACCAATAAACCGCCCCCAATCATCCACCACATTCTGTTTTTATTTTTTGTTTTCATCATAAAACCCTTAAGTAAGGATGAAGGATGAGGACTGAAAGCTGAATGAATCTGCCTTCTGCCTCCTGCCTTCTGCCTTATAAACTATCATCCAAATGGACCATCAACATCGATTTCATCTGCGCCAATGGGTTCGATAATTAATTTGTCACCTTCAACCAAACCACTGGTAATTTCCGTAAAATCGCCGTCTCGTAAACCAATAGTGACTTCGACTTCTTGTGATGTACCATCAGCTAGCTGGACATCCACAAAGTAGGTCCCCGCCTGACGATCTGGGGTAATGGCCGCATTTGGCACGAGCAGGACATCCTCTCGCTGCGTCGTAATCAAGTTCGCATTAGCGGTCATGCCGATTAAAAGGGGGAGGTCTGATTCACCTAATTCAAGGTAAACATCGTAAGTCACTAGGGCATTGTTATCTCTTTGGGAGCTTGGGGAGATAAAAGCAATCTGGCTTTCAATTTCAACATCTGGCCATGTTTCAAGCGTAATGGTGGCCGGTTGACCCTCTGCGAAACTGCCAATATCGATTTCATCAACCTCAATGACCGCTTCTAAACTGGCCGTATTCACAATCTCAACGACTGCTCCCATCCCGATTTCACCGAGATTTGTATAAACGGCCGTAATCACGCCATCAAACGGCGCCACAACCATAGCTGCAGCCAAAGAGTCTTGGGCATTTTCCAAGCTAATTTGAGCTTGCTCCACCTCAGATTGAGCAGAGGCAATTTCTTCAGCGGTCGGTTCTTCCAAAAGCGTGGCTAAGTTTGCTTCAGCCTGAGCCAGTGATGCTTGCGCGTTCGCAATATCAATTTCAGAGGCCCCATCGAGGGTGTTTTGATAATCAATTTGGCTGGCATCTAACCGAGCATCTCGGCTAGAAACTGTGCTTGCCGCTGCGTTAACGTCAGGACCAGCTAGTAACGTATCAAGCTGTGCTTTTGCGTTTGCATATACTCGCTCCGCATTCAAGCGGGCTTGATGGGTTTCTTCAGTGGGATTGTCTTCATTGCGCTCAACAGCCGCATTTAGCTGAATTTCAGCGTTTAGCAGATTCGCTCGGGCTGCTTCGATTTGGGACTCTGTAATTGAGTCTTGAGCAGATCCTAAATCCGCATAAGAGGACGCTAGATTTGCTTCTGAAACGCGTAAATTAGCGTCTGCGATAGCAATCTCTTCTGCTGATGGTCCGTCTAAAAGATCATCTAGGCGAGCCCGAGCATTATTGACTGATGCTTCAGCTGAGGCGATATCGACGGCCTTAGCCGGTGTTTGCAAATCAGCTAATTGAATTTCAGCGACTTCAAGAGAAAGTTCGGCCCGCTGCACGGCAATTTCTAAAACGGCCGTATCTAACTGAACCAGCGGGTCACCGGCTTGAACGGTATCACCGCTGCGTACAAAAACAGCCTCCACTCGCCCCGGTGCATCGACGGATAAAACGGCTTCTTCCCGAGGAAGCAGTTGCCCGGTAGCGGTTGCCCCAGCAGATAGATCGCCAATAAATGCTTCAACGACGTCACCTGAAATTTCGACTTGGGCGCTGGCGGAACGGCCGTTATTTTGGCTAAATACAAATAATAATCCCAAAAAGCCCACAATACCTACCGTGGCCCACAGGATGCGATTTTTGTTCATAAAACCTCCAGTTGCGAGAATTTTTTCTCGTCCGAATCAATAAGTATGAACTGACTATAATTTTCAAATCTGGAGGAAATGTGGAGAGAGGGTGGAAAGAGTCTGCAATTTGTTTTGAAAACAATGATAGCTTCTGAAAATATTATTCGCTTATTGGTCACATTTTGAAAGAATGTTCATTTTTCATCTTCGTTTGGCAACTTTTTAAAACTTAGGGGGTTTTGTTTTCTCGGGAATTTTAACCAAAGGTGGGATGTACCTTCAATTCGCACTTCACCTCAATCTGACAAAATTTTAGGAGAACAGAGAACAATGATTTTAAATTATGCAGATATTTGGCGACCTCAACGGCGCACCTCCGCCATTACATACGATCTATTTTTAATCCTCGCGGGGTCATTGCTCATCGCGATGACTGCCCAATTGTCTTTTACCATTGGACCAGTCCCTGTTACCGGACAAACGTTTGGGGTATTGATAGTGGGGGCACTTTTAGGCTGGCGTCGAGGCGGAACGGCCGTATTGCTTTACCTTTTTGAAGGCGGCGTTCTGAATCTACCCGTTTTTGCTGGGGGCACCTTTGGCTTCCAAACCTTTTTCGGCCCAACAGGCGGCTACTTAATCAGCTTCTTACCAGCGGCCATGCTGGTCGGTTGGCTGGCCGAAAAAGGTTGGGATCGTCACATTCTTTCAACTGTGATGGCAATGATTGCTGGCAACGTCGTGATTTATTTGTTTGGCGTCCCGTGGTTGCGCACCGTTTTAGCCGTTAGCTGGCAGGATGCATTCAGCTTTGGCCTCACGCCATTTTTATTAGGCGATTTATTTAAAGTTATGCTTGCAGCGCTACTTTTACCATTGGTCTGGAACCTAATGGGAACACGTCAACAGCCTACTTGATTAATTTCTGCGTAACCCTCTAATAAAAGGCGAGACGACAAATTGCTTGCTAATCGTCTCGCCTTTTCAAAACGAAACTTTCATTGTAAGGTTAACCATAACAGTCGCCCCTTATTCTAGTCTCAGAAAAGGTATGGTCTTCTGATAAAAGTGATCAGACAAACTAAAACTTAAGAATGAAATGGAGGGTTGGTATGCATCGTCCGCACGCATCGAAGGGATCACCAACAAAAAGTGTAGTTCTTGTTGCTTTATTTTTACTATCAATTTCAGTCGTTTTAGCAGTTTGGGGAGCACTCGGCACAACGGCCGTTTTTTCAGCCAACAGCACACTCTACGCCGCACCAACCCAACGAGGTAGCGCAAATTGCTCCAGCTGGGGCAACGCCTGTCGCTTGTCGACCGCGCTTGGGCAAGCCACCAGCGGGGATGAAATCTGGGTTGAAGAAGGCGTCCACTACCCCACAACCAGCAGCAGCAACATCTCAGAGACGCTACAGCTTGCCAACGGTATCGCGCTTTACGGAGGCTTTGACGGCACCGAAGCGACGCGAGCCGGTCGTGATTGGGCACAGAACATAACCGTTCTCAGTGGAGATATTGAGAAAAACGATAACACAAATGCTGACGGCATTTTAACTGATCCCGACAATCTGGTTGGACAAAATAGTTATCACGTGGTGGTGGCGTTGAATGTGTCGGAAACGGCCGTTGTCGACGGGTTTACCATCACAGGGGGTGTGGCAAGCAGTAGCGAACCGGCTGGCGGTCTTTCACACGACAGCGGTGGTGGGCTTTATAATCAAAACAGCCTTGTACAGGTTAAAAACGTCAGTTTTATCGGCAATCAAGCATTCTTTGCGGGCGGGGCTGTTCACAACGCTAACAGCGACGTCACGCTAGAAAATGTCTATTTTGACCACAATTTTGCCGTTTGGGAAGGTGGCGCCATCAACAGCGTGCAAAGCAGCGATATTACGATCAGCAACAGCGAATTTATTAATAACGTAGCCGGTCTTGAGGACAATATGGCAACGGGCGGGGCTATTTATCACGCCAGCAGTGAGATGCTTGTCACCAGTACCACTTTCGATGATAACTCAACTAATTTTGAGGGGGGTGCTGTCTACCATTTTTCCGCTGATGCCACTTATACCAGCGTGAGTTTTTTAAATAACAGCGCCGAAAATGGTGGCGCTATCTACAACCGTAGCTCTGACCCAATTTTCAATGAAGCCATCTTCCAAGGGAATGAAGCAACTGAATATGGTGGGGCAATGTACAGCTATTTAAATAGTGACCCTATCCTAAGCAACGCCTTGCTGGCGGGCAATTTTGCAGAGCTAGGGGCCGGGGCAATGTTTAACTTTTTTAGCAGCAGCCCCGTTTTAAACAATGTCACCGTCAGCGGAAACGAAACCAATGGCGCCACTGGCGGCATAACAAGCATTCAATTGAGTGATCCGGAAATTGTGAACAGCATTTTTTGGAACAATAAAGATAGCTCTGGGACCGGCACTTTGGCAGCGACCATAGCCAGCAGTTCAGCCACGATCAAAAATAGCATCATTCAAGGTAGCGGTGGGAGCAGTAGCTGGAATAATCAGGCGGGCACTAATTTAGGTAATAATCTTGACGTCAACCCTCAATTTGTCAGTCAGCCTGCGGCAGCCAGTGCCCCAACGACTAACGGTGATTTTAACCTTCAAGAAAGTTCGCCCGCCATCAACGCTGGTGACACGGCCGCTTATGAGGCGATAAGCGCTAGCAACAGTGATTTAGCCGGCAATGCCCGTGTTCAAAATGGGATCATTGATATGGGACCGTATGAATCCGCTTTTGCCCCATCGGTCTTTTTGCTGTCCATTGAGCTGATCGGCTCTGGGGACGGACAACTGTTCTTAGGTGGCGATCCGCTGACCTGCAACGGCAGCTGTACGGTTGAATTCGACCCAGACACGGCCGTTTCGCTCACGGCCACACCGGATGCCAATTCAACTTTTGCCGGATGGGGTGGCGACTGTAGCGGCACTGGCAGCTGCAATCTCACCATGGATTCTGCCAAATCCATCACGGCAAATTTTGACGCCCTGCCTGTCTTTTACCCGCTCACCATTGAGTTGATTGGAACGGGTGGCGGGCAGCTCTTTTTAGATGGCGACCCGCTAACCTGCAGCAGCAGCTGTGAAATTGACATTTTGGAAGATTCAGCCGTTACGCTCACAGCCACCCCGGATAACGACTCAACGTTCGTTGGTTGGGGCGGTGATTGCTCTGGCACAGGCAGCTGTAATCTCACGATGAGTTCGGCGATGGATGTGACCGTCAATTTTGATCAGATTCCGGTCTCATATCCGCTATCCATCGAGGTGGCTGGCTCTGGCGGCGGTGATATTTACCTAGATGGCGCAATTTTAGACTGCGATAATGGCTGCACTGTTAACATTTTGGAAAACACAGACGTCACGCTCACGGCAACGCCAAACGGTGGTTCCACCTTTGCTGGCTGGGCGGGGGCCTGCCAAGGTAGCGGCAGCTGCCAAATTACGATGGATTCGCCCAAGGGGGTCACCGCCAACTTTAACGACAATCAGGAGCCGCTCCAGTTCCAACTATCTATTAATGTGATTGGCTCTGGCAGTGGGCAGCTCTTTTTAAATAACAACCCAATTGTCTGTAACAATAGCTGTGCGTTTGGTTTTGATGCGGATACGGCCGTTTCTCTCTCCGCCTCAGCCCTCCAAAACTCCTCATTTATCGGCTGGAGTGGGGATTGCCAGGGAACTGGTTTCTGTGACCTGATCATGGATTCAGCTAAAACGATTACGGTTAATTTTGCTGAAAATGGCGAACCGATTCTCTTTCCATTAACGATCGATCTGATTGGAACGGGTGCTGGGCAGCTCTTTTTGGATGGTGATTTACTCACCTGCAACGGCAGCTGTACGATTGAGATTGAAGAAGACTCAGCCGTTTCGCTGACAGCCACGCCCGATGCCAATTCAATCTTTGCGGGCTGGGGTGGCGCCTGTGAGGGCACCGAAAGCTGCGACCTGACTATGGATTCAGCCAAATCGATAACGGCCAGCTTTATCCGCACGGATACGGCCGTTTCTTATTCACTCGCGATTGCAAAATTGGGTGAAGGTACTGGTCAGCTGTTTATGAATGGCGATCCACTTGACTGTGACAGCACGTGCACCTTGATTCTAGAAGAAAATACGGCCGTAACGCTCACCGCAACACCAGATGATAGTTCAGTTTTTGCGGGTTGGGGTGGCGGCTGTATAGGCGACGATAGCTGTGAGCTAACGATGGATTCGTCAAAGGAGGTGACAGCCACCTTCGACATTGAAGAAATCACAATCACAGAATTTATCATCTATCTACCGCTCATCGAGCGCTAAGTCGTTAGTTTTGCAAAATGGAGCGCAGATTCATCCATTTAATCAGTGCAATCTGCGTTCCATAAATAGACGCTCGAAATAAGAACGCGTGTCCTACGAAAGACTAAATTCAAATTGGGGAGAATTGCTGTTTAAAACGGCCGTTTTCATCCAATCGGGTTCACCTACAAATTGATGCAGTAAATCCTCCAAATCAGACATCGCATTGGTTAGTGTGGCTCGCTCAATCGGCGGCAAGATTTCAATCACAAACAGCACATTTCGGGACTCATTCGTCAGCTTCGTCCGATCCGCCTCCTTCCAGTTCCAGCGGCGGCAGATTGCCCCTAGATCGTCTGTGTAAATCACCTCATTTGGATATGGTGGTCGTGCTTCTTTCTCGCCAAGCAGCTTAACGGGTGGCTCATTATCCCCCGCAATCGTCAATCGTAAATCTCCTTGCATCCTCGACAAATCTTCAGCCCCCACCGGCAAAACATGTCTCAAAGAAACAATATTGTAAATATCCACCAGCGAATTAATAGAATTGAGTTGCTCCCCTTTTAGGGTACGCTTGATCAAATTCTCGATAGAAGAAGGGTATTTTTTCGGCTTAGCCCCAAACTGCCTATAAGCCTCTCGCCAGGGCAAAACCTGTGGCAGTTGACTAACAACTTGCCCCTCAAATCGCGCCCGAACCGCCTCTTGTGCCTCATGAAGCAGTTCAATAATCTCAGGTTTTGACGGTGGATTATTTATTCCTTTTACAATCAGCAACCCAATTTGGGCATCTGGATAATTTTCAAAGAGTTCATCTGTAACGGCTATTTTCATGCCAT
>JBCCFD010000062.1:0-24808 GCA_039029915.1 Chloroflexota bacterium | reverse complement strand
GATCGGGTGGTCGGCATTCGTGACGGCCGTACCAGCACTGAAATTCGACGGGAGCGCAATGTGCAGGACGGCACGGTTGATGAAGAAGAGTGGGTCATCTTGGATCGGGCGGGACGGCTACAGCTACCACAAGTTTATGTGGACACGCTAGCGATGCAGGGACGCGTGCGGGCGCGGTTAGAGAGTAATCACGTGTCGATTTGGCCATCAACGGCCGTATCTACGCCAGAAGAGCCCCAAGAGGAAGTTAAGATTTGGCGTCCGAGTAAGGAGTTTGCGTTTGAAGATGATCCGGCCCCCATGGTGTCAGAAACGGCCGTGCAAATCAATCAGCTTTGGCGCACCTTCCAAACAGACGTTGAAGAGATCCACGCTGTCCAAAACGTGACGCTTAATATTCCCAGCGGTCAAATGGTCGTTATCAAAGGCCGCTCTGGCTCAGGCAAAACAACCCTGCTCAATCTAATTGGGACCCTTGATGAACCGTCACAAGGAGACATATTCGTTGAGGGTCAATCCATCAGCGGGTTGACCCAAGATGAAAAAATCAATTTACGCCGCCATAAAATTGGCTTTGTTTTTCAAACCTTTGGCCTGCTCCCTTTCCTATCCGCTCGGGAAAATATAGAGGCCCCTCTGCGCCTTCTCCGTACAGACCGCCACAATCGGCACCGCCAAACGGACGAAGCCCTCGCCTTAGTCGGGCTGACGAATCGCTCAAATCACCGCACCCATGAACTTTCCGGCGGTGAGCAACAGCGAGTCGCCCTGGCTCGTGCTTTAGTCACTCGTCCAACGCTCATTCTAGCAGACGAACCAACCGGCCAGCTCGATACGGTCACCGGCTCCAATATTGTCATGTTGCTTAGAGAAATCGCTCACCAAACGGGGATCACAGTCATTATGGCCAGCCACGATCCCAAAGTAGAAGAAGCCGCTGACCACATTTTTGAACTGCACGATGGGCAGTTGATGACGATTGGTGAGCAAGATGAAAATAGGTGAATCGAATAAATACCGGTCGCGCCTATGCCGCCACCGACACACATCTTTTATTTAAAAGCAATGCTTAGCAAATTGATAGACCTGACAGGTTTTAAAAACCTGTCAGGTCTGCCAACCAACAACATTGTCATTCAAAATCAAGATCAATTAGCGCATTGTGCAGTTCTAAAAATCCGGCTACCCCATCAAACTGTTTGAGTAATTTGCTCCGGCTCAATCTTGTTTCCTTATCTGACACCAACGCACGATAAGAACTGTATTTCCAATCCCGAAAATCATCTACAAAGCCATGCTGCTGTGGATTTTGGTGGATATAGATGACGAGCTTGTGAAAGTAGGCTGGGGTGTAGACTTCAATGCGCCGAAACGGCCGTTCAAACAAAGCCCCCGTACGATCGTAAGCGATATTAAAACTCTTGGTATAAGCATTAAACAAATTGGAAAACGCCTGGCTTGGCGGTCTGGTAAGCAGATGTTCCACGTGACCCAAACCTGACAGGTCTGATGATATTCGAGTTGGCAAACCATTATCAGACCTGTCAGGTTTTATATCCCGAACAATCTCCTCATCCGTCTTCAAATAAATCAACAAATGAAAATGATTTTTCAACAAACAATACGCATATGTTTCAGCTTTTGGGAAAAGATGCCGATAGTAGAGCTGAAGAAAATGCGCATAGTTCCGTTCTTCACGAAACAAATTTTCCCCATTAATTCCACGATTGTAGATATGATAAATTTTTCCGAGTTCTAACTTTTTGATCTCTGGCACGACATACTTACTACGAAAGACCTGACAGGTTTGCGTTCCATACGATGAACCGTAAGTTCCCAAACCTGTCAGGTCTGGTCAATCTAAAACTTAATTCAAATTTTCAAAAATACCGGCCGCGCCCATGCCGCCGCCGATACACATTGTCACCATACCGTACTTGCTGTCACGGCGTTTCATTTCATTAACCAATTGCACAGTCAGCTTCGCGCCGGTGCAACCCAACGGATGACCTAATGCAATGGCGCCACCGTTGACGTTGACCTTCTCAGGATCCATCTCCAGCGTGCGAATCACCGCTAACGCTTGTGCCGCAAACGCTTCGTTGAGTTCGATGATGTCCATATCATCCAAAGTCAAGCCAACGCGATCCAGCAGCTTTGGCACGGCCTTGATTGGGCCAACACCCATCACCTCAGGACGAACTCCAGCCACGTTAAACCCAACAAAACGAGCCAGTGGCTTCAAGCCAAGCTCTTCCGCTTTTTTGCGTTCCATGACAATAACGCCAGCCGCGCCGTCGCTTAAGGGTGAGGAATTACCGGCCGTGACGCGACCTTTATTACGGAACACGGGGCGTAATTTGCCTAATCCCTCGACCGTTGTGCTGGCACGAAGATGTTCATCGGTGTCAAAGGTCACTTGACGTTCAACGGGGCCATTAGCACCAGCTGAAACTTCGGTAAATTCATAAGGCACAATCTCTTCTTTGAAATGTCCTTTTTCGGTCGCGGCGGCCGCTTTCATATGGCTTTCATAAGCGAATTGATCCATATCTTCACGAGAGACGTCCCATTCGTCGGCTACTTGTTCGGCCGTGTATCCCATGCCCATGTAAATTTCAGGCATGTTTTCCACCATGTACTGGTTCGGGCTGGTGCGGAAGCCAGACATCGGCACCAAGCTCATCGTTTCAGCACCGCCGGCGATCACCACATCTGCCCCATTGGCAATGATGCGTTCTGACGCCATGGCGATCGTTTGCAAACCGCTGGAGCAGAACCGGTTGACGGTTTGTCCAGGGACATCCACTGGCAAGCCAGCGCGGAGGGCAATGGTACGGCCGAAATTCAACCCCTGCGCCGCTTCCGGCATCGCACAACCAACAATCAAGTCATCAACCTGTTCAGGGTCTAACCCTTCCGCTTGTTTCATCAAATCAGCAACCACCGTCGCCATCATATCGTCCGAGCGCACATTGCGGGTCGTTCCTTTAAGCGCCTTCCCAACGGCCGTTCTGCTGGCCGCTACAATTACTGCTTCACGTGTCATAATGTTCTCCATTTTTGATTTACGATTTACGACTTACGATTGCAGTCAGCATTATCGTAAATCGTAAATCTAAAATCGTAAATCCTAATTGCGAAGTGGTTTACCTTTTGTCAACATATGCGTAATGCGGTCAAGCGTCTTTTGCTCACCGAGCAGAGACAAGAACCCATCACGCTCTAAGTCCAAAATGTACCAAGGGTCAACCCACTGCGGGCTAGAAATACCGCCACCCGTCAGCGCGTAGGCCACTTTCTTACCGATCAGCTGATCGTGTTCAGAGGCATAACGACCCCAAACAAAGCTTTGCAAGCCTAATTGAAGTGCCGCATACACATCACGTCCAGCTGCATAAATCTTTTCAACCTCTGGTGCCCTAGCACCAGAATCAACCAACTGCAACACACGGGCTTTAGCCTTAGCCAAACGATGATCGCTGTTAAACACAACCGTGTCGTCCGCTTTCAAATAGCCTAGCTCTTTTGCCGCCCAAGCCCCCGTTGTGCCAACTTGAGCAGTCGCCACTTGGGTAAAAATAGCTTGCATAGGCACTAGTGGATCGCCATGCGGATCAGACATTACAGGGTTCATTTTGCGGCGAAGCAGTTCTTTCAAACCACCAAATGCGGGAATCACACCAACGCCAACCTCAACTAACCCCATGTATGTTTCATGGTCAGCCACAGATTCCCAACCAGCCATGGTCATTTCAACACCGCCGCCAAGCACACGTTGATGTGGTGCCGTAACAACTGGCTTTGCTGAATGACGTAAATTATAGGTTAGGGTTTGCCCATCTTTAATCGCTTTCTCGACTTGGTCAAACATACCTTGGGCGGCGGCAATACCAACGACACCAATATTGGCACCAACGCAAAAATCTTTGCCGTTGTTACCCATAACCATGCCAACCCATTTATCTTTTTCCAAAAGATCAAGTGCTTCAAATCCCATAGCTACCATATCAGCATCGATGGCGTTCATTTTAGCGTGGAATTCATAAAGCAATACGCCGTCACCCATATCAAGGAGTGATGCACTGGCGTTGGAGGCAATAACGCCGCCTTCTGCGCCTCGTAGAACATTGACGCTGACGTGGTTCGGGTCTGCCTTAGCTTCTAGACGACCACCATTGACAAAATCGTACGCATTGCCGCTTTCATCATAGAAACTGCTAATACCAGACTCAAGCATATCTTTAACCCAGTCTGGGACAGCAAAGCCATCTGCTTCCATCTTTGTAACCGTTTCAGCTACACCGAGCATGTCCCAAATTTCAAATGGACCCGCGTCGTGAGCAAAACCCCAGCGAACAGCATCATCGATATCTGAAATGGAGTTGGCAATCTCTTGCCCCACCGCGGCTGCATACACCATATTGAAGTAGAGATTTTTACGTACAAAAGTAGCCGCTTTGTCATCATGAGCGACAAGTTGACGCAGTCGTTCACCTAAATCTTCTATTTTGCGAACTGCCCCAACAGACTCAAAGCGCGTTTTTGGGTCTGGTTCATACTCAAAGGTTTCCAGATTGAGCACCCAGAATTGACGCTTACCGTCAACCATTGTTTTCCTGTAGAACCCTTGGCCGGTTTTATTGCCAAGCCAATTGTTCTCTTTCATTTTGTCATTGATAGCAAGGACGGCTGGCTCAACAAGCAGTTCGCGATAATTATCGTGCGGGATGGCTGGATAAAGGTTGCCATTCACGTGCACCATAATGTCCAAACCAACGAGGTCGGTCAAGCGGAAGGTCCCTGTGCTAGGACGACCAATCAGCGGGCCAGTGATACCATCAACTTCAGGCACGGTCATACCTAAATCGAGGGCGGTCTTAACACTGTAGTTCCCCGCTACGGCAATAAAACGATTCGCGATAAAGTTCGGTGTATCTTTACAGACAACCACACCTTTACCTAAAATGCGCGTGCCAAAATCAACCATAAAGTCTAGCGCTTCTTGTGATGTTTCCGCAATTGGGATAATTTCAAGTAGTTTGAGGTATCGTGGTGGATTAAAGAAGTGGGTGCCCATAAAGCGAGCTTTGAATGCTTCGCTGCGCCCATCGGCAATTTGGTTGATAGGTATCCCAGAGGTGTTTGAGGTGATGATTGCAGTTGATTTGCAAAGGGCTTCCAATTTTTCCATCAACGCTTGTTTGGGGGCCAGCTGTTCGATAATCACTTCCACGACCCAGTCGCAGTCGGCCAGTAGTTCGAGGTCATCCTCGGTGTTGCCAATGGTGATGAGATCAGCCCGGCCTTTACTGCCAAGGTTGGCAGGGCGGGCTTTTACCATGCGATCGTAGCCACCTTTGACAATTCGATTGCGCGCTTTCTTATTGCTTTTTTCTTCATCGGTCAGATCAAATGGGACAATGTCAAGCAAAACGACGGGGATGCCAATATTAGCAAGGTGGGCCGCAATCCCCCCTCCCATCGTTCCAGCACCGACAATGCCTACTTTTTCGATTTTGAAACTCATATGTTCTCCTTGGTAAAAAGCTGTGAGCTGTGAGCTGTGGGCCTTGAGCTACTAGCTGCTTGCTTTTAGTTTTTTGATGAAGGCGATTAGCATTCGCCTAATTTCACCGATTTTTGTATCTAATTTTTTCCAATCTTCTACATCGATATAGTTTAAATCTTTACTTAGAATGAGTTGATATTCCAACTCGGTAGATGAACCGAGACTGTTATGAAGAAATCTGGCAAAGTCTGCATCTGAAGACCTGCCACTCCCTTCAGCGATATTTGTTGGAATAGATGAAGCTGAACGTCTCATCTGACTAACTAACTGAAATCTTTCATCAGATGGATACTGTTTGGTTAGTTTATACACGTCCAAAGTCAGCCCATGTGCCTTATTCCAAACGGCTAAATTTTTAAAGTTTTGCATTACCCTCTCCCTGATTTTTAGCTACAAGCATTTTTGAGACTTAAACTTTGAGCTAATTTTGACCTGTTTAGAATCTGCAGCCTAAATTGTAAGACCAAAAGCCCATAGCTCATAGCTCATAACTCACAGCTTATCCACCTCCATCATCACAGGTTCGGCCGTTTCCATGACGAAGCCGGCTTTCTCTTTGACGGGGTGGTTTGATGCATAGGTGAATTTGAATGCTTGAATCAATGTCGGAATAACGAGTCGCATTTCCATCATGGCGAAGCTGTCACCGATGCATTTTTTAGGGCCTGCCAGAAAGGGTAAATAAGCAAATTTATGACGGGCTTTGTTGTTTACTGGTGCAAATCGTTCAGGCCAAAATCGTTCAGGGTTTTGCCAATGGTTTGGGTCACGATGAATGCCGCGAATGTTGATAACCAATTGGGTACCGCCCGGAATGGGATAGTCACCAAGCCGATCGTCTACTTCTGCTTCACGCAAGGTCAGGTAGACGGTGGGGTACACGCGCAGCGTTTCTTGGATGAGCTGATGGGTGTAAGGCATGCTGTCGAGATCGTCTAGGGTGATGAAACGGCCGTTTAACACACCATCCACTTCTGCTCTTAGCTTTTGCTCAACCTCAGGGTTTTGTGTCAACGCATAAATCAGCCAAACCATCGTCATGGCTGTCGTATCATGTCCAGCAAAAATGATGCTCAGCATTTCACTAACGAGATCATCCCCACCAAACTTACCACCATTACCAAACGCCTCCGCATCATCGAGCTGCGCGGCAATCAGCATGTCGAGCAAATCACCTTTGGCTTCACCGGAGCTAAGCCGATTTTGCACAATCTCTTCCACGATTTGCCAGCGGGTGTTGCTCGCCTCTTCAGCATCAAGCTTGTGGGGTGTAGGAACCCAAAGCGGCAGCTTAAATGCGGCCGAGAGCCGTCGATAGTTGAAATGCCCTAGTCGCTCAAAGCAATCTTGCAATACGGCCGTATCCTCCACCGAGGCACTAAACATCGTCTTGCAAATGATCCGCATCGTCAGCGTCTTCATCATAAAAACCAGGTCAACAGGAGCATTTAGGCGAGTTTCTTGAATAAGGCGCTGGGTTTCCAAGACGAAAGTCTCGGCAAACCCTTTGAGCTGCTTAACGTGAAAGGCGGGTTGGAGCAAGCGGCGACGCCAGAGCCACTCCTTATATGTCGGGGCATTAAAAACTGTCTTCGTTCGATCGAGTCCTTTACGATCCCGCAGCTGGCGATCGCGCGGAAAGTTTTTGGCTTTCTTCGCTAAGATATATTGGAAAAGATCGGCATCAGTAATGACCCAAAACGGCCGTGATGGGCCAAGATTGACCTGCACCACAGGCCCCTCTTTGCCCACATTAAACCAAAACCCAAGCGGATCTGCCTTGAATTCAAGGTAATCATTAAGTATGGGAACACCGCCGGGGTGCACCTGAGGTTGGCTGTGGGGGATTGCCGTCATCCGTGTTCCTATTATATATTATAGGGGGATTGGTTAATTGGTTGATTGGGGATTGGATATTAGCTAATTGAACCTTAGATTTTCAATCTATCAATCTCTAATCAACTAATCCCTAATCAACCAACTGTGATCCTAAATTTACTTCAACTCTCTTCGACTATATCCCAGAATACTACGGGCGACGATCAAAAGATTGATTTGCCGCGTGCCTTCGTAGATGTCATTAATCTTGGCGTCGCGCATGAACTTTTCGATGAGAATATCGCGCGTATAGCCGAGTGGACCAAGCAGTTCAACCGCTTTTTGAGTAATTTTGGTCACGGCCGTTCCGGCGTACGCTTTGTTCTGGCTCGCTTCCAAGCGATTCCCTTTACCGTACATCATTGGCTCAACGGCGCGGAGCGTCAAAAGCCACGCCATTTTGTATTGAGCTTCCATCTCCATGATGTCTCGCTCAACGGCCGTTAATTGATGCTTTGGCTTGGTATAATCTACTTCGATCCCCTCTTCTGCCAACAGCTCCTTGGTCATCTCAAGGGCTGCGCGCGCGATACCAACAGCACTGGCGGCAACGGCAGGACGCGACGCATCAAACGTGGCCATCGCCCCTTTAAATCCCTTATCGGCCTTTTTCTTTTCAACTTTTGAGTACCCAAGCATGTTTTCATACGGTATACGCGCATCTGAGAATGACAGCACAACCGTATCGCTCGTGCGAATGCCTAGTTTATCCATACCGGGGCTAACATCGACGCCAGGAGTGTCCGCCTCAACGACGAAAGATTTAATGCCTTTGCGACCAGCGTTCGGATCAACAGTTGCCCAAACGACACAGAATCCATCTGACTCTTTTAATGAAAGAGAGCCATTGGTAATAAAAATTTTTTCACCATTGAGAATCCACTCATTCGTCTCTTCATCTAATACGGACGTTGTGCGCATTGAGCTATTGTCAGAGCCAGCATCAGGTTCGGTGATGGCCATCGCGCCAAACGAAGGCGCATCCCCTTCTGCAAAGCGGCGCATGAATTTTTCTTTTTGCTCTGGGGTTCCGGCTGCTTCTACAGCAAAACCGCCTAAGCCACCGCCGGGAATACAAAGATATTGCCCTGTATCTCCCCAACTCATCATTTCAACAAGCATGATAAGACGGAGAATCGTGGTGCTTGGCCCTGTTTTCACCTTGGTACCACCCTCACCATTGGCCCGGGCTATTGCGCGATCAAGCGTTGCTTTGTTTTGTTCACGAACCACCGGCCACATCATATTAATGAAATCATCTGGACGCTCGTGTTCGTGTTCATCAAGATACCGAGACTTAGGCCGCATGACCTGCTTTGCCACCATCTCGGTCATTTTGACTTGGTTTTCAATTTTTTCTGGAATTGTAAAATCGATCATTTTATCACCTATGGTGAAGTGATTAGTGATTAGCGGTTAGTGTTTAGAAATGTCTAATTACCAATAACTAATAACTAATTACCTCTAAATCATTAGCAGCCCATCAAATGTGGCAAATCCCCGAGCGTTGCGAAACCACAGCTCAACTGGATATTCTCGAATGTAGCCATAGCCACCGAGCACTTGAAGCGCTTGGTCAGAAACCCGCATCACCATATCATCGATGAAGTGCTTCATGATGGCAACGTCTTGGGTGACGTCCTCACCATTATCCATCTTCCATGCCGCTTCCCAGACCAGCATGCGGGCACCGTCAACATCCATTGACATTTCAGCCAGCATAAACGCAATCGATTGGCGATGGGCGATTGGCTCGTCGAACTGGATGCGCTGCTTGGCGTATTCAACGGCATATTCGTACCCGGCGCGGGCCACACCAACCGCCGCTGCACCTAAGGCAATGCGACTGTGATTCAGAATAAGATTAAAGTCGATGCCGGCGTCACCACCCAGTTTGTTCTCGGCGGGGATACGCACATTTTCAAGCTTGATTTGATTGGTTGGCAAAGCCCGCAACCCCATGAGTTTATCTTTGTCACCGACTGTTAAACCTTCGGTGCCAGCGGGCACAAAGAACGCTTGGGTTTTACCCTCTTCATTGGCATAAACAAGGATCGTTTCGGCCGTCTCAGCGAGAGGCACAACACTTTTTGAGCCGTTGATAACGTAATGGTCACCATCAAGAACGGCCGTTGTTTTTAAGCCTCGCGGATCATATTGAATATGTGGCTCTGTCAAAGCGGCCGTGACGTTGGGCTGTTTTGGTTCCATAAATAAAGGCAGGTGGGCTTCTTTTTGGGCATCAGTGCCAGCCACCATAACGGGAATGGCCACATTATTGGGGTATAAGATATTGGCCGTGATGGCAAGATCACCAAAGGCCAATTCTTCAACCGCCAAAGCTTGGGTCACCACAGAATATTCACCAAAACCGCCAAATTCCTCAGGAACGGCCGTTGGCAACAATCCCATCTCCCAGCCAGCATCAATAACGGCCTGAGGGATTTTTTCTTCCTCTTCAGCATCACGAAACACCTTCCGCATCCGCTCCGAGGCCAAACGCTTAATCGCGTCTGTGAGCATTTGTTGCTCTTCATCAAGTTGAAAATTTAACATATAAAAGCTCCTTGTTAGCATTTCAGCAGTTCAGCTAATCAGCAGTTCAGCAACCTAGCTGACTAGCTGACCAGCTGAAACGCTGACTAGCTATCTAACAATTGCATCAGTCATGCGGGCGAGCCGCACAATTGGTTTCACATCATGGACCCGCACGATATCTGCACCGCGATCGATGCCAATGGCAACAGTGGCGGCAGTGCCTTCCATTCGTTCATTAGGGGGCAAATTGAGCGTGTAGCCAATAAATGATTTTCTTGAGGTTCCCAGCAAAATAGGAAATCCCAAGCTCTTTAACTTGTTAAGTTCATTCACGATCTGAATATTGTGCTCGCGGGTTTTGCCAAACCCGACACCGGGGTCAAGGATAATATGACATTCTTTAACACCTGCCCCAAGTGCAATATCGATACTTGTTTGTAGTTCACGTTTGATATCTTCAATAAGATCATCATAATTTGCGCCAACGTAGGCATTACCGAGTCGCTCTTCTTGTATAACACTTTTGGGTTTACTGCGATTGTGCATGAGCACAATGGGGGACTGGAAATTAGCCGCCACTTGTACAATTCGCTGATCCATCTGCGCGCCCCAAACATCATTAATCCAGTTTGCGCCAGCCTCCAATGCCTGTTCTGCCACATCTGACCAATACGTATCAATTGAGATCGGTACCTCAACGGCTTCTCGAACGGCTCGAATAATAGGCAAAACCCGTCGCGCCTCTTCCTCTATAGAAACCATCTCACTGCCAGGTCGGGTGCTCTGACCACCAATATCGAGAATGTCTGCACCATCAGCTACGAACTGTTTGGCTTGGGAAACGGCCGTTTCCAACCCTTCATCTCCCCAAACACCATCACCCGAAAAACTATCCGGTGTGATATTCAAAATGCCCATGATGTAGGTTTTTGTTCCGAATTCAAACATTTTTTTAGCGAGTGTAGGAACCAGAGATGTTTAAGTGTCAAGTGTCAGGTGTCAGGGATTAGAAGAATGCTAAATTCTAATTACTGATCACTGTTCATCGTCTACTTTCCTCTAGCTCTAACGCCATCCTCTAATTCTTCTTCAATCCGTTTAAAAAAATATCCGTCACCTGATGACCTAACTTTTCAGGCGAGGAGTGATTAACCGTCACGCCCAGCTCAAAGAGAGCGGCAAAGCCCATAATAGCGGCGCACATTGTTCGGGCGGCAATAAATGGATCAACATCACGAATGCGTCCTGCCTCTACCAATGTTGATATGTGATTTTCAGCCTCTTGAATAATGCGATGGATGGCACCTTCTACATAATATTGATGCACATCTGCATTGTGTCGGGCTTCATGAAGGAAAACCATAAATAAGCGGCGCTCTTGCCCAACGCGAAACCGTTTCGCCATTAGTTGCGCTAAAATTTCCTCAAGCGTATTTCCTTCAACAGTTGCTAAATCAGCAGCCACTTCATCTGCATAGGCTTTAGCAATTTCAATCAGCAGCTCTTGCTTGCTTTTGAAATAGTTGTAAAGTGTGCCTTCTGACACGTCGGCCGCTTCGGCAATCTGCTTGGTTGTAGCAGATTCATAGCCAACTTTGCTAAACACATACGCTGCAGCATCTAAGATCTGCTGTGTTCTAGCGGCGATTCTACGTTCGCGGCGGGTTGTTAGTGGGAGTTCTGTCATAGATATTGAGTACACACTCAAAAAATGAGTGCTCACTTATTTTTTTGTGAAAAAAATTTCTTTTATCTCATAACAATGCTCTTAGTGCCCAATGGGTTGACCAAAAGTGATCTTTGTTTCCAATTGTTGTATGCCGTCTTTGTCTACGGCCGTTTTCATTTGTGACACGGTTCTACCGTTCTCAGGATGCACCCAATCAGGGGCAATTTCAGCTAATGGAACAAGCACAAAAGCACGTTCAGGAATGCGTGCATGTGGGATATTTAGCCGTTCTTTGTGGAGGACCAGACCATTGTAAAAGAGAATATCAATATCAATTAGGCGAGGCCCCCAGCGAACGTTGGGTCGTCGGCCTAAAATAACTTCTGCTAGCTTTATTTCTCGAAGTAACGCTTCTGGGTCTAATTTGGTTTTTCCAATAATGCAGAGATTGTGAAAATCGGGCTGATTTGTTACTCCCCACGGAGGCGTAATATAGATGGAGGAAACGGCCGTTATTTCAATCAATGATGCCAGCTCATCAACAGCCTTTTGTAGGTTATCAATGCAATTGCCGATGTTAGTGCCTAAGCCTAGGGCGATGTTTTGCATCATTCTCTCGTCTAAACTAATCAGAAAAATATTGCTCTAGTTGTGCAATTTCACCAAGTTTATAACACAGTGCGTCATGACTGTCAATGGGGTATTTCTACTGACTTTATCGATTTTGCAGGGCTGTATTAAAGAAAAGACGCTCACCAGGGGAAAGGTCAATTTTTGAAACGGCCGTTATGGGGTAAAACTCAGCTGATGCCACATATCGATCAAACTGTTTACCTTCCACACTAAACAACGTCGCTTCGGCTGTGTAAATTAATTGCAGGAAGTCTGGGTATGGGTATTTGTATCCGTTCGGCTTGGGCGTCAGGTGATGAAAGCGTCGCGTCCCAATGACTTTCAAGGGTCCCATATGCCAACCAACCTCTTCCAAAATCTCCCGGCGCCCCGTTTCTTCAAGCGTTTCACCCGGTTCACAGCGCCCACCCGGCATGACGTGATTCTCCCCGTTTGGATTTTGGATCACCATAATTTTGTCTTCCTTAAACAAAACACAGCGAACAGATGAAATGAATTCAGCAGGTGGAATGACGGGCGTGATGTAATTAGAAATCTTTAGCTTCATGGTTCCCCAATAGGCGATTTCTGGCATTAGGGGGGTATGTGTTATAAAGAAGTTGGCTAAGCTGTTCATCGAATCTTTTTTGTTTGCGCTCAAGTGAAATGAAGTTCCTACTTTATATAAAACCGTAGCCATAAACTTCGTTTCCTCAAGGTTCCGAAGCTTTTATCAACCAAGGTTTTAAATTTAGAAAGTTCGGAACCCTTAAGCTGATGCTATAAACCAAAACCAGGCCGAGTTCCAAGGATCTTTATCTTCAACTTGAGTGACACCGTGCTCGACCTTCTCTAAGTGCAAATTGGCAAAGAGGTCTTTTATTGTTTTCTCTGTAATCCCCTTGGATCCATCATCACTTTCTCCCTCTGACAAGATATGGGCGAAAAGCAGATAACGGCCGTTTACATCTAAAAGCCGCTCAACTTCTCCTGCATACAATTGTAGCTCATCGGCTGATAATGCGTGCATACAGCCAATATCTACAATCAAATCGTAAGATTGATCGGCTTGCGCGATCTTTGTCACAGGACCCACTGTGTAGTTTACAAGATGGGAAACGGCCGTATTTGCCAAACGCTGTTCTGCTTTCTCAATCGCCAAAGGCACAAAATCGACCCCATCCGCCTGCCACCCTTTTTGGGCAAGATACACACAGGAACGGCCGTAGCCACATCCTAAATCAAGCACCCTTCCAGCCGGTAACTGGTCTGCCAACTCAATTAATTCAGGTGGGGGTAACTCGTAATCCCAAGGTACTTCCCCACTTTCATACCTGCTTTGAAATTTTTCGAATTTTTCCATGGCGTACAGTATATCAGTATTTCAGTTGTTAAAAGGCATTTTCAGAATTAGCCCAACAGCAAAAACACAAATCAACTAACAAGCTGACAACCTCACTACCTGATATACTTCCACTCATGGTTCAAGAACGACGTTTACAAGAAACCATACGCGCGATCCAAAACGATTGGCCAACCTTTGTAGGCATCTATGGCTGCATGGTCATCTGCCTCATTATTATAGGCGTTAGCTTACAGCGCATGTGGTTTGCCTTTGTACCGATGAGCCTCGCTTTGATTATTTTATTGGGTATTTTCTTTGCCGGCCGGATTTGGGCAGTCTACCAACTATATGATGATAAAGGGTTGCGTCCTCATGATGTACTTTTTGACCTTGGCAGCGTCCAAGAAATTGAAACGCTTGTCTACATCGATCACGGCAATCGCCGCCGAGGTCTAAATTTAGCTCGTCGACTAACCACCGGCAAAATCATTATGGTCGACATCTACAACCCCCAGTGGATGCCAAGTCAAATATTAGTCCGCCAGCGGGTCGGCATGCCGATGGCGGTGCCTGACCCACGCATCACTTGGAAAGATAGTCAATTTAACTTATTACCACTCCCCGACCAAAGCGTGTCAATCGTGATGCTTTGCCAAGTGCTAAGCGAGCTATGGCAACAGGGAGACCAAGAAATCTTATTAAAAGAAATTTACCGCATTATGAAGCCAAACGGCCGTTTACTGATTGCAGAGCGCTTACAAAACAAAACAAACCTCACGCTTTTAGAGGGCTTCTCCTTTCAATCGGAACAATATTGGCAAAGATTACTCATTGAGTCAGGTTATCAAATTCAGCGTGACACCAATCTTCAAAACCTCATTCATTGCTTTCGGGCCATTAAACCCACCCCCTATGAAGCGCAACAAATGGCTCTCGAGCTGAATTTCGAATCATAACGACGCAATATATCGCCTCAAAAACAGCATTATTTGCCAATTTGCTTGAATGGCGCGTGAAAAGAAACTATTCCTTTTAGGCTGTCAGAAGGGCTGTCAGAATTTGACAGTAGCCTAAAAAGTGAAAATTTTAGGCAAAAATGGGCAAAAAACCCAAAAATTTACCCAAAATCACCCCAAAACACCGATTTCAGGCCGAATTTAAACAATAAATTCAAGGCATAGCCCTGTAGGACTATGCCTTTTTTCCTATTCAAAACCCTCACCAAGGTCTGTATATTCCTGTCAAGTGTTCAACAAATCGTAACACAAACACAAAAAACAAAGAACTGAACACACTTCAAAGAGGCTCTGCTGTCAGTTGCAGTATCGAGCAAAGCCCCCAAAATAAACAAAAAAAATAATTGTTTTCAGCTCATGAAAACAAAATCACCAAGGAGGTGATGCGAAAACGGCATCCGTACTGTGGGCTGCATGATGGACGCCTAAGGGACACTTAACAAATTCAGCCTAATTGCGTGAAGAGCAATTCTTACCGAGAGCTTTTAGTTCTCAACCTAATCATTTATTTTTTTGGAGATAGATGAGCAGATAACTGCGTGAAGAAGCAAAAATTACCAGGATTTCAGTCAGTAGCGATTCATCTTCTATAAAAGAAGTAATCCGGGCAGAAATTCTGGTAATTTTTTTTGAAGAAAAACAAGAAATTTCAACATAGAGCAGCTTTCTCATATTGAAAGGGTGTTGAAAATTTTTAAGAAGAAAATATATAGCAGAATTGTATTGGAAAATAATTTTGGAGTATTGGAATGAATAAGCAAAATAAAAGCACTGCAGAAACATCGAGCAAAACAAAGCTAAATTCACAAGGGTCTCATTCACTTGTGACTTTTCGGCTTGTAACCTTTAAAAACCAGTCGTCCGTGACGCTGCTGTTTGTTGCCGCATTTGTCATGTCCATATTTTTCTTTTTCTCGGCAAACGCGCGTGCACAATCATATACTGAAAATCTTGCAGGTAACGAAAGCATTAACGTAACCTGTGATGGTCGAGGTTTTCAAATCGATCGAAGTTCAAGAACTTCAGTAAAATTAATCTGTCTTGGTTCTCCCGGTGGCAATCCACCAGTTGAACCAACTCAACCACCTGTTGAGCCTACACAAACGCCTGTTGAACCGACTCAACCACCAATTGAACCAACCCAGCCGCCTGTTGAACCGACTCAACCACCTGTAGAACCGACTCAACCACCTGTTGAGCCTACACCACCGCCTGTCGTTGGTAATCCACCTGAACGAATTATAGGTTCTTGTGGCGATACAACAGGATTTACGCCACTGACCGATCTAGGTACGGGTAGCTACTTTGGTGCCCAAGGTGGTCTTTATCCTGGTGGCAGCAATGATGTGCCAGCAGATTACTTAACCTATGCCATGAATCGCGTCAACAACATTAACGGTGACGATCGCTTTGTTATGTTGTCAATTGGGATGTCAAACACCATGCGTGAATTTGAAGATTTCCAACAGTTGGCGAGCAATACACCCGGTGTAAATGACAACATGATCATCATTAATGGCGCACAAACAGGCCAAGACTCTGCCACAATCGCTCAACCATCAGCTGATTTGTGGAGCCGTATCGACAGCAAACTCGGTCAAATTCGCCTAAATGGTGATGATGTTCGCGTCATCTGGCTAAAAGAAGCCCATGCCCGCCCTGAGGTTACTTTCCCGCATGATGCCACTCAACTTCAAAGCGAGCTTGACGCCATCCTAAACATCATCGATGACAAGTTCCCTAATGTTGAGGTCATTTATTTATCAAGTCGTATCTATGCGGGCTACTCAGATAGCGATTTGAACCCAGAACCATTTGCATATCAAAGTGGTTTCTCCGTCAAATGGTTAATTGAAGAGCATATGTCAGACCCAGCTTATGACGGACCAGCCTTGTTATGGGGCCCTTACATGTGGGCAGACGGCACAACACCACGCAGTGATGGCTTAACTTGGGAATGTAGCGATTACAAGAATGACTACATTCACCCAAGCCCAACTGGTGAATTAAAAGTCGCCGAAATGCTTGTAGATTTCTTTAGCACTGATGAAACGGCCGTTTGGTTCCGTAACCCATAAGCCCACGACAAACAATGGCGTGCCCGACATCCCGCCAATGAGGCAATCGGGTACGCCAACCTATCTCTGTATTGGAAAAGCAAGAAGAATCGTAATGTTAGTTTAGGAGCATGAAGCAAATGAGCAATAAACCAAGACCGGTTGGAAAAGTGAAGAAGTTCCAGCCAATACAACTACTCAAAAAGAATCCAACTATTTCAGTTTTAGCCATCTTAACTTTAATTACCTTAACCATCGGTGTTTCAGTTTGGGCAAACACAACCAATATCTCTCTTGTTGGTGGTGACGAACTCGTCATTAATTGTGATGGACGTGGCATCATGTTAGATCGTTCATCTCGCACCGATGTTACTATCAATTGTCGGCCAGACGGTCGTGGTGGCGGTGGCGGCACAAACCCAACGCCAGTCCCAACAGACCCAGCACCGGAACCAACAGACCCTGCACCAGAACCGACAGACCCTGCACCGGAACCGACAGACCCTGCACCAGAGCCAACTAATGTTCCACCAACACCGGAACCAACCAACGAACCACCGACACCAGAACCAACCACCCCGCCACCAACAGGTGATTTGATTGACCCATATATCGGTGCCCCAAGTTGTGAAGAACTCAATATTCCACATAATGACCGCGATTGGCACGGCATTTGGGATTCAACCTATGGTTGTCACTGGGACCACGAACATAAAGATGATCCTCGCACGGCCGATCACCTGTTTGGAACCGAATACTATGACTGGGCCGGTGGTGAAATTTCATACCCATGGCAAACGTTTGCCGGCGCGAACTATTTGATGCCAAATCCACCAGCAGCCAACAGCGGTTTGTTCGAAAATGACGGTAAGCACAATGTTTACGGCTGGCGCGTTGACTTTGGTGAAGAAGGCTGTACCTCTGGTGATTATGCCCTCTCTCCAAACTGTATTGAATCTTTCCGCCTGCAATATCATGGTAGCGGTAACCATGTTGGTGCGGTCACGATCTTCCACAGCATGTTTATTGAAGCACACGGTCAAACAATGGCTAATGAATGTGATAACAGCAATATTGACAATCCAAATCGTTGTTACGCTGCTGCTGGCGGTTGGATCGATTTTGGTCGCCTTCGCATGAAGGGTATGGCTCAAAATGACCCAGCATCTCGCTTCTTCTTACCTGGCGAGAACCCGCTCTATGACACGATTCCTGTCAATATACGGCCGTATCGCTCACACCCAATCACCACCATTGCAACCGGTGCCCAAACATTGCACAGCTGGAACGCCAGCGGTAACTACATGGTGCCTGACTATGGTGACCCAGAAAGCCGCGTCTACTTTGGCTTTGGCTTTCACATCGATGACGGTTGGGGTCCATTTGACCCAGATAACCTGAGCGGTAACGGTTTTGAACATATTACTTGTGGTACCGCAGCAGACTACCATGTGGGTTGTGAATACAATAGCAGTAGCGCCGGTATCTTCCGGGCCTACATTTCATTCCCAGATTACTTTGATGGGTCAAAATACGACCAAGACAATAAACCTGGCTTCGTGACCATCCGTGGCTACGCTAACCGATATGGTGATATCAATACCTACCAAGATGCCAATGGCAACTGGATCGGTAACTGTACAGCACCCGCCTTGGACTGTGTGCCAGTTGTTGCTGAAAACTTCCCAGTTGAGGAAGCTGGCTATCGCGGTAACATCATCCAACGAGTTCCAGAACCAGGCGTTCGTACATCAGATATGACTGAATACGACATCTACTTCTGTGGCGACCAAGTTTGTCCAGAAACCCACCGCGATGCCGAACCATCTGGTTGGATTGAATTCCCTAACTAATCAATGGCCTGAACAGCAATCTAAGTAAAGTTCAATAAGTAAAACCAGCTAGCGTATCGAAATTTGATGCGCTAGCTGGTAAAAAATCCTCACTAAAAAACAAATGTCTCATTACCTCGCACAAATCAAGTTCCATAAAATCATTCCTGCATTCACACTTGCTTAGGAGCTTTAATTAATCTATGAAACTCGCGGACATTTTTTCGATTTTTGCACTTTTAACAACACTTTTGCTAGGCAACACAGCCTTCTCAACAAATGCTCAAACAAATTGCGTCTACACCCACCCTTCTACAACTTGGAAAATAAATGGAGAAGACCATAACTTTCAACCAGGCGACACGATTTGTTTGGAGGCTGGCAAACGCGGTCCTTTAAGAATTGAAAATATTCACGGCACGGCCGAAAATCCCATCACCATCATTAATGATGGGGGGCAAGTCATAACCGACGAATACGACTACGGCATTAAAATTGCTACAAGCAGTCACGTTCGGTTAACGGGCACTGGTGCTCCCAACCATTTTTACGGAATCCGCTCTGGGGGCACCGTGTACGTAGGCGAACTGAGTACGGATATCGAGGTTGACCATGTCGAAACGTATACCGCTAGTTTTGCTGGATTTATGATCAAAACAGATCCAAACTGTAATCCTAACTCTTGGCGTGAAAACTTTACCATGACCAACATCTCAATCCATGACAACTACGCACACAACATGGAGGACGGAGAAGGGTTTTACATTGGCTACAATACCATCAATGGCGTTACCAAAATGTGCGATGATCAGGAGTTGACCTTATATGCTCACTTTATAGAAGGGCTAGAGGTTTACAACAACATCACCTACAACACGGGCGCCGAAGGCATTCAAGTTGGGTCGGCGCCAACCGATGTTGAAATTTACAACAACAAAATTCAGCTGTTTGGTCAACGGCCGTTTGCCAATTATCAGAACAATGGTCTCCAAGTAGGAGAAGGCACGGGTGGCTCACTCTACAACAACTGGATTGAAGAAGGGCCCGGCAACGGCATTGTGATGTTAGGAAGAGCCGACAACATCGTTTACAACAACGTGATCATCAACGCAGGCTCACTAGGTATCTTTGCAGATGAGCGTGGCGAGCCAGAAGGAAACGGCTTTCAATTTTACAACAACACCATCATCAATCCCGGAGAGGACGGCTTACGCATCTACGCCGAACTCGTTGATATGAACCATTTCAAAAACAACATCATTGTCAATCCCGGGAGCGGTGAATACATCGTCAAATTAAGCGACGGCGTTCCCTTAGATGAGTCAAACAATCTTTTTGCAGCCACAATAAATGAGGTTCAGTTCGTTAACCCCAACGCTCATGATTACCATTTACAAACTGGGTCCCCTGCCGTTGATAGGGGAACTGATACATCATCATTTGGCGTCACCATCGACTTCGATAACCAACCCCGTCCAACGGGAGAAAGTCATGACATTGGTGCATTTGAGTTTATTCCTAAGCTTCGGCTTTCTGGAACAAGCTCTGACCAATTAATTTCGTTGCAATGGGAGATAGACGATACATTATCAACGGACATCACCTGGAAAATAGAGAGTATGAGCCCACTTGATAGTCAGCCCGACATCGTCGATGGATTATCTGAAGCGACACGAAGTTATGCTCTAAATGGCCTCACAAATTATGAAATCTATACCATCACCCTTTATGCCACAGAAAATGGGGTTGAAATTTACAGCGATACACTCAGCCTCATGCCAACAGATGAACAGCTCTATCTACCGATCGTTTTAAAATAGCGTATGGCCCGTGGCTATCACTTACCTCCCCCTTAGTAACGGGGTGCTTTGCTGGACCGATCTAAACGGAATTCAGAGACCCAATTCAACCCGTTACTAGCTAACCCTTTCCCTGAAACCCTGATGGTTCTCCCGCCATCAGGGTTTCTTTTTATTTCAAAACCAACGAAGCCACATTCAAAAACCACCCTACCTTACACCTTATAATCCTCTACGTTATATTAGTTCCAATTAAAACACTTTAGGAGGATATCGAAGTGAGTTTTATAGAATTTGAAAGTTGGGAGATTAAATCTGGTGATGAAGAGGCGCATCATCAAATGATTCGTGACTGGTTCAACTTTGTCAGAGACCATCACCAAGCGCTTTTTGCCGAATGGAAATCAGCTCGATACTTTAGGCAGCTATCAAAAGAAGGTGAGCCTAACGGCAGTTATATCATGATGTTTGAATTTCATACTCTTGATGGGTTTAATGCTTACAAAACCCGCCGCGACGGCTTCACTGGGCCTTATGAAGCATACAAAAAAGTAGACCCTTATCAATTCTTCGTGGATAGGAGCGTCAAAATCAGCTATTTAGAACCCCAAAATGAGGATTTGTGGTTTAAATTTAACAATGGTGGAAGATGAATAAATAGGAGAGTTATGCAAGTAGAACAGATTGATCATTTAGTTTTAACCGTCCAAGATATTGATGCATCTATCGATTTTTATACTTCCGTTATGGGAATGAAAAAAATTGTATTCGGAGGAGGTCGTCATGCATTGTCATTTGGCAGCCAAAAGATAAATTTGCACCAACTAGGGAATGAGTTTGAGCCAAAGGCTCAAAATGTTCGCGCCGGAAGTGCTGACCTTTGCTTCATTGTAGGTCAACCGATTGAACAAATTGTTGACCACCTACATACTTGTGGCGTATCAATTATTGAAGGTCCTGTAAATCGAACTGGCGCGGTAGGCAATCTAATTTCCGTCTATTTTCGCGATCTTGATGGAAACCTTATTGAGGTATCAAATCGTTTGAACCATGACTGATATAGCGTAATAAATTGACTCATTTCACAACTTTTTTGGCGCGATCGGATATAACGTTGGCGTTATGAGATAGAAGAATTCCACTTAGATAGGTTTAGACTGTCAGGGTCAAACCAAACCTTGCAACAGAAAAGAAACGAGTAATCCTGAAACCTCTTTTGATGAGGGACAAAATAGCCGAGCTTACTTAAAGATGCGCCAACCTTCTCGAATATATTTTGGGGCACCACAACATAAGGAAGTGAAATGAAAACACAGCAAACAAATCAAATTAACATGCCGCCAATTGGTTTCGGCACGTATCAACTATCAACTGAGCAAGCTGAGTACTGCGTTAAAGAAGCGCTCAAGGCTGGATTTAAGCATATCGATTCAGCCGAAGGGTATTACAATGAGGAGGGCACTGGCAAAGCCATAAAAGCAGCCAAAACTTCTCGAGACGATCTTTTTATCACAACAAAGCTTTTTCCGGGCAATAGTCAGTGGGGTGCACCCGAAAAAACGTACGAACAGACGATTGCCGGATTAAAAAGTCAACTCAAACAGCTTCAGCTAGACTATGTCGATCTATATCTTATCCATGCACCCCTTTCAGAGCTTCGTCTTGAACAGTGGCAAGGCTTAATTGAGCTAAAAAAGCTTGGTTTGACAAAGCATATTGGCGTTTCAAACTACAATATTGCACGACTCAGTGAGATTTCCAGCGCAGGCTTGGCACAGCCTGAAGCCAATCAAGTTGAATTCCATCCGCTTTGCGCTCAGCCTGAATTAACCAAATACATGAAGGAGAATTCAATTGTCCCAATTGCCTACAGCTCTCTTGCGCCTCTCTCCACGTGGCGAATTGAAGAAGGGCAGGGTGGTGAAGTGCTGGCCGAATTGAAGGCAGAAGGCCAAACCGTCATGCGTGATATCGCCGCAAAGCTCAACGTTCCAGAAGCGAAGCTTTTGCTACGTTGGGGCTTACAAAGAGGTTACTGTGTTTTAACGAAAAGCAGCAAACCTGAGCGAATCCGAGCAAATCTTAACCTGTTTGATTTTGAAATCCCTAAGGAAGACATGGCTCGCCTCAATGAGCTGAATCAGGACCAAGCATTTGCATGGGCCGCCAATGGTCTTAATCCAATGGATGTTGCTCCGCCTCTTCGGTAAATTTCACAAAAAATTTTAAAATAAAACCGATTAGAAAGGTGACATTCACTCGGTGAAAACCAAAAAATTAACATTTCAAATTCAAGATATATTTTGAAAGTTACTTAAGGAAAAACGTCATGAAGAAAGTTAATCTGGGCTCACAAGGTCTCAGCATACCGCCCATTGGTTTGGGGTGTATGAGCCTGTCTGATTTTTACGGCACATCCTCAGACTCACAAAATCTTCGTGTTCTTGACAGAGCAGTAGAGATAGGATGTACCTTTTGGGATACCTCGGACATGTACGGTCCATTTACAAATGAGATTCTATTATCAAAAGCAATACAGGGTCGAAGGCGAGCGATATTAGATGACTGAACTCTATAGCCAAAAATATAATTTGGAGAAAGGATGGCCGACCCTTTTAAAAAACTTGGGTATATCTGTTCAGGCCGTGTTGCGCCACGGTGAATTGCCATTAGATCTTTTGTTACGCAAAACACCTTACGTCACGGCTCATGAATATTATCGATTTTGGGAGGCACTAGCTCATGTCTCTAAAGATCAACCCGCTTTGGGATTGCAATTAGCAAAAACAATTAGCCAGTTCAATACTGCTCCACCGATCATCGCGTTTTTAAGTAGCGGAAATTTAAATGTGGCTCTTGAACGAATTGCCCACTACAAGCCTGTTGTGGCCCCCGTGCACATGACGGTTGAGGAAACTTCTCAGCACACCACATTAACTTTTACGGGTCTGCCACAGTATGGGCCTTTACCAGCGCTCTTTGCCTCATTTGAGCTTGTGTTTTGGGTACAGCTGGCCCGTATTGCCACACGTGAGCACCTTGTGCCTTTTGGCATTCACAGCAGTCGCAAATTATCTGATTTGGGCCAATATGAAACGTTTTTGGGCTCATCAATTAGGCAAGATACGGTTAACAAGGTCGTATTTACCGCAAAAGACGCACATAAACCTTTTCTGACAACCAATCACGGGATGTGGGCAATTTTGGAACCATCCTTCAACAAAAAAATGGACGACCTCAATGAAGAGGCCTCTTTTCGGGAGCGTGTACGCGCTTGTTTGATTGAGATGTTAGCAAGCGGTCGCTATTCAATGACAAATATTGCCTCTCAACTAGCTATTAGCAATCGCACTTTGCAGCGTCGCCTCAAGCAGGAAGGCACAACTTTTCAAGGGGTACTTGATGAGCTACGGGAGGAATTGGCGCGTCACTATCTTTCTACGACGGATTACACCAGTGCAGAAATCTCGTTCCTGCTTGGTTATGAAGAGCCAAATTCTTTTTATCGGGCGTTTCGCGCTTGGACGGGGCAGACACCTGAATTGATTCGGTCCAATAAGTAGGTTGATAAGAGAGCGTCACCGAACGATATAACTCAGCAGCACAAAACGGCCTAATGCCTTATGTTAGTTTCGGTGTATGTTAGAATTAACAAAAGGAGAGAGACGTAAATGGACGGACTCAAAAAGATAAATGGAATGCAAATTGCGGGGATTCTCTTTATGCTTGGCTCCATTGTTGGGAATATCATCAACATCGCGACGGGTGGTGCCTTTGGGGTTATGGCAACCGCGCTTCTTCCGGTTGGCATAGCACTTTGGGTGGTTGGCCTAAAAAGAGCCAAACAAAATGACGAATCATCATAATTTTGCCCACAACATATTGCTATTCACGCTAAAACCAAAGGTAGGATTAGAGGCTCCCCAGCCCCATATTTTCTGCTAATTTAGTTTATTTGTAACGAATATAAAACCTCTTCAAACCACGCTAAATCTTCATTGGTGATTGGCGCACGCTCTTCCAATTCCATATTGAGTGGTGCTGTGGTTGGCAGCGCAAAGAGCGTAAATTCGATATACCCGTCGCCTCGTAAAAAGCGGTATTTCACAAACTCTTGCGGCGTATTCCCACCAATTGAACCAATGAATCCGGTCATTTTTGTAGCGGGGTAACCGTTAACGGCCGTTTCCTCACTGTGCTCAATGAAAGGGCACGCACCGTAGCAAGGGGTTGGCGATGTTTCAGAAACATGAATAAAAATCTGATCGTTAAGATAAAGATTATCAGGCGATCCGAATTCAGCTAAAGACGCGTCTGCAGGATACAAAAAGCTAAAGTTGCCATTATGATGAAAATACGTTTGTGGCTGTGATGGAAAATTGCGAATCGTAACCGTCATCGAAAAATCTGTTCCTGCACCGCTGTAAATGGGTGACACAATATAGGTTTGGGTTGATGGGAGGTAATATTCCCATTCCGTCTCAATAACG
>JBCCFD010000061.1:0-24998 GCA_039029915.1 Chloroflexota bacterium | reverse complement strand
GCCAAACAGTACACGATCCCTTAGTCAATTCCATTCTCTGTGAGTGGCCACAGCAAGTGTTCACCGGACCAATCGTCTGTTTTTCAGCGTCACCTATCTCACCATCGGCGGTGGCAATTTGGTTCAAGGCCTCAAAAATCACCTTTTTGTCCTCAAACGTTTGCGTGGCAATTTGCAGCTCTTCAACCAATCGCTGTTGCTCATCCGACTCAATCGGCGAATGCATATACATTTCAAGCGTTTGCCATTCACGGGTCGTAATTTGCATCCCCTTATCTAAACCAATCTGAGGCAACCGAAATAGCAAATCCTTCAAACTGTTGCGCTCCTCATGAGTAACTTTGCCATCAGCCCACGCTGCTGCAATCACCACTTTTGCCAGTGTCATTATTAAATTTCGGTTTGCCATCAATTGTCTCCAATAGGTGTTGTTTACTGTTCCTTTCTGGGGGAAAGGATAGAGAATATTATGAGGAAATTTGTTATTTTTTTATATGCGAAAGGTGAGTCTTAGATTAATACCTTCATGATCAAGCGTCACAAACCTGCCAGCTTATTCTACATAAAAACGCTTAGATACCCACTAGAAACAATTTTCTTTTCCAATACTTTTTTATTCTCTTATAAAATACGCGAATTCAAGAGCTTGGCAGCTCATCTATGTAGGGCCTGTTTCATTTGGCAATCTCTTCCCCAATAACTATCTGTCGGGCCTTACTTTTTGATATGATTTAAAATGCATTAGGATCAGAGGCAACCAGTAGTCTGTCAAACTTCTTTTGCTAGGCAACAAGATGACCAAGACTTGAAGGTACAAACAAAAAAGAATTGATGGATAAATGATCAAGCAATGTTATGATTTTGATGATGGTCAGGAAATATCGATGACATAAACTATGTTTGGCTTTTCAACTACAGAAGCCAATTAAGGATAGCCTAAATGACCCAACATTCAATTGAAGCAGAACGAAAATATGATCTTTATTCTCCTGAAGCAAAGCGGGATATTTACGACACTTACGGTTCGATGCGCGACAATGATCCAATTCTCAAACAGATTGGCATTGATGGCAAATCACCTATTTGGTGGATTTCAAAATACAAAGATGTCTCTCGAATTTTGAAAGACAACAAAACTTTTGTGCGCGATTGGCGCATCGTTTTTCCACCAGATCCTAGCGAGCAGAATAATGGCATTTGGAGCTTAATCGACGATCATATGCTCTCAAAGGATGGTGCGGATCATCGTCGCTTGCGGATTTTGGTGAGCAAAGCATTCATGCCGCGTATTATCAACGAGCTTCGACCGCGAATACAGCAAATCGCTGATGAACTGCTTGAAGCAGTCGGCACCGATGGCGAGATGGATCTGGTGGCAGAATATGCTTTTCCATTACCCACCATCGTTATTTCTGAGCTCCTGGGCATCCCCGCTGAAGACAGAGACCGATTTAAAGTTTGGACCAACGCTGTTCTGACGCCAAATTTTGACCCAGCCAGTGCTCAAGAATCAATGAAACATATTCAGGATTTTATTGCTTATTTAGGACATCTTTTTGAGAAGCGACGCCAACAGCCTCAGGATGATTTTGTGACGAATCTGCTTCAGGCTGAAGACGATGGGGACCGCTTAACTGAAGCTGAGCTTTACTCAATGATGTTTCTGCTCATCGTGGCTGGGCACGAAACGACGGTGAATTTGATTGGTAATGCGATGAAGGCATTGTTTTACCATCCTGAACAGCTAGCAGCCCTGAAAGCAAACCCAACCTTGATAGATACGGCCGTTGAAGAGTTCCTCCGCTTTGATGGCTCTGTGGAGCGGGCACTGGCTCGCTGGACAACAACCGACGTGGAAATCGACGGGCACCTTATCCCCAAAGGCTCAACTGTTATCGCTATTTTAGGTTCAGCCAATCGAGATGGGGAGATGTTTGACGAAGCAGAAACGTTTGACATTGCCCGTAAAGCAACTCCCCATCTGGCGTTTGGCAAGGGCGCCCATTACTGTTTAGGCGCACCGTTGGCCCGCTTAGAAACGGCAGTTGCCATCAACACCCTGCTTGCCCGCTGCCCCAACATCCAACCGAATGTCCCGCTAGACAGCCTGACCTGGCGCAATATTCCAGGGTTCAGAGGATTAAAGACGTTTCCCGTAAAGTGGGACCGTTCGTAAAAGCAAAATCACGCTACAATACCCTATGTCTGAGCGCATTCAAATTGCCGGCTCCGTCGAGCGTATCACCTATTACAACGAAGAAAACGGCTATTCTGTGATTCGGCTTAAGCCCGATTCTCGCAATATGCTGCCATTTAAATACGCTTCTGGTCGAGACGCCCTGATCACCGTGATTGGCAATTTACCGGAGCTTCAGCCGGGGGAATGGCTAAAACTCATTGGCAAATGGGGCAATCATCCCAAACACGGCCGTCAATTCCTAGTCGAGCTGTGCGAACAGGCGCTACCGGCGACAACCGAGGGCATCAAGCGGTATTTAGGCTCTGGATTAATCCGCGGCGTCGGCAAGAAGATGGCCGAGCGGATTGTGCATCAGTTCGGTGATGAAACACTCGATGTGATTGAAACTCAACCAGAACGTCTCAACAGTGTGATAGGGATTGGCCCCAAGCGAGTTAAGGAGATTATCAAAGCGTGGGATGAGCAGCGTGCCATCAAGGAAGTAATGCTTTTCCTCCAGTCGCACGGCGTGAGCACCAGTATTGCCACAAAAATTTACAAGCGCTACGAAGATGAATCATTAGCAGTCGTACAAACGACTCCCTATCGATTGGTGAAAGACGTACGGGGCATTGGGTTTAAAACGGCTGATAAGATTGCCCAAGCGCTTGGCCTCGCCATAGATGATCCACAGCGAATCGAAGCCGGTATTGCTTATACGCTCAATCGAATGGCTGAGGAAGGGCATGTTTATATGCCTCAGATTGACTTAGAGCCGGAGGCGTCTGAAATTTTAGGGGTGGCTGGCGAGAAGATTACGGCCGTATTAGACCAGCTTGAAACGTCTGATTTTATTAAGCGAGACACGGTTCAGTATTCGATAGACAGCGAGCAGTCAGCCGTTCTTGGCGAAGAGCAGGCCGTTTATTTAACCTCAATGTACCATTCTGAAATTGGGGTCACCGAGCGGGTTAAAAAGTTAGTCCAGATACAAACCTCTCGCCTAAAAAATTCCCAACCCCCACCCACCACCCCACAACTCTCCATCAAGCTCGCCCCAAAGCAAGAAGAGGCGGTCAAAACGGCCGTTTCGCACAAGGTCACCATCTTAACGGGTGGGCCAGGCACCGGAAAAACAACCACGCTGAAGGCGCTGCTTGATTTGCTGGATAACGGCCGTTTTAGTTACGCACTCGCCTCCCCCACCGGACGAGCCGCCAAGCGACTGAGTGAAGCGACGGGTCGACCAGCTAAAACAATCCATCGGCTCCTAGAATTCAAACCGGGTGAAGGGTTTGGTCGGCACGACAATAATCCAATTGATGCCGACATGATTGTGATTGATGAAGCCTCGATGCTTGATTTGGTGCTGGCCAATCAGCTGCTTAAAGCCATACGCCCCGATTCTCATCTGCTCATGGTGGGGGATGTGGATCAACTGCCATCGGTGGGAGCTGGTGACGTGCTGCGTGATTTGATCGCTTCAGGCGTAACGGCCGTTGTTCGGCTCGACACCATTTTCCGACAGGCGGCCGATTCTGGCATCATTAGCAACGCCCATCGCATCAACGAAGGCTTGATGCCGGAAACCAATGCCCAGGCGAATGATTTCTTTATCTTTGTGAAGGATAACATCGAAGAAACGGCCGATTTGCTGGTCGACATTGTCAAAAGCCGCATTCCTGACAAGTTCAAGCTCGACCCGATGGATGATATTCAGGTGCTGGCCCCAATGTATAACGGACTGGTTGGGGTAGCCAATGCCAACTTGTTGCTCCAAGCGGCACTGAACCCACCCCACGGTAAAAAACCAGAGCGCAAACTAAACGGCCGTGTTTTTCGTGTGGGCGACAAAATTATGCAAACGGTCAACAACTACGACAAAAATGTGTACAACGGAGATATTGGCCGTATCACAAGCATGGATCTGCTTCAACAAACGATGACGGTCAACATCGACGGGGCGCCTGTCGTCTATGATTTTCTTGAAGTCGATGAGATTGTGCACGCATACGCGATTTCAGTGCACAAAAGTCAGGGGGCAGAATATCCCTGCGTGGTGATTCCGATGGTCACTCAGCATTACATGATGCTCCAGCGCAATTTGCTATATACGGCCGTGACGCGCGCCAAAAAGCTCGTCATTCTCATCGGCACTCGCAAAGCCATCAGCATCGCCGTTCAAAACAACAAAGTCACCAACCGCCACACCGCCTTGGATTGGCGGCTAGGTGGAGCTGGTGACTCTTTTTAGTTTTAGTTAATTGTTATTGGTTAAGTAATTTTCAACAAATATCTTGAATATAAATTGGTTAATGAAAATTACTTACAGGAGAACAAAAACTTTTACGAAGCAGTTTTATTTCAAGATACTTTTTGTTCTCCACTTATTCGTGAATTGGATACCGAGGTTCGCTGAAAACTAAGCCTCAGGCTCCTTCTCCACTAAATTCTGCTCCGCAACCTCTTGATCAATAATGGTTACGTCATCTTCCGGCTCGAACCCGTCAATGATCCGAATGTTGTCGCGATGCTTTTTCACAAGTGCATCAGGCACCATCTCAACAAAAACGCGCGACATAACAAGAATGACTGTTAAATCATCGAGTTGACCCAAGCCAATTGCCAAATCTGGTATCAGATCGAGCGGCATTAGCAAATAAGCAACTGCAAAAAATGGGATAAACTTCAAATAGATGGGTACTTCGGGATCGCGCACTAGCGCATAAATTAAACGGGCTTGTTGATATAAATCACGCCAAAAACCAGGCTCATTTTGCTTGGTTGAAAAATCTTCACTCATTAAACTATCCTTCATGGTTTTACATAGGTGGAGAATAAAAAGCCTTTGAAACAAAATAGCGTCGAAAAAGTTTTTGTTCTCCTGGAAGTGATTCACATTTTACACTCAATTTTTTTGAATGGTTTCTGTGAATAACTTATTGCCCATTCGCGTTTAAGTTAGCGTCTTCACGAATGGGCTTAAAGTAGCCGTGGCCTGTACAAATGCCAATTTATTAACAAGCGGCTACTTAGTATAACTGTGGCTCTATACGTTCTTTCTCGAGTATGGTTGCATAAAGCGACCACAAATCACTATCTTTGATTAATCACATAGTCCGTCATCATGGGCAGGAGAGGGCCAATATCGTAATTGTGCCAATGCCCAACGGGCCCTGCCGTAAAAACCGTAAATCCTAAAACATACGAGTCTTGGCGTACGCCCCGATCGTACCAAGCCAACTGAGCCATAAACGCCTCAGAGCCCGTATTTCCCCAGCCTCTAGCAACCCCATATTCAGAAAAATCCTGCCAGCCATACCCATCTGGCCCAGGACGATTCCCAATAATGCCGTCAAGTCCGGCTTCGGTAACGACAAGCGGGATGACCAGTCCGGCTGGTTCAAGCAGCTCTCGATAAAACCAACGATAACGAAATGTAAGCGCACCGCGATCGGGATAAGGTGGATAGCCGGGCAGGGCACCCCCATACAAAAAGTTGATTTCAGGCGCACCGTATTCATGAAGGGTCAAAATACCACCATACTGCAGGGCCGTTTCAACCGCAGGAACAAAAAGGGCAAATTCGTTAACCTCAGGCGTCCCTGTGGCAAAGCCGCCAATGGCTGTTTTCAAACCGTACCGCGCCATCTCTCTAACGCGCTCCTGCTCAAACCGAGCATACCAGTCCATATTTTCCAAATTTGGGTCTGGCTCGTTCCAGCCCTCCCAAAAATCCACCTCGCTATTCAGCAAATAGCGCGTCAAATGTCGCTGCACATAGGCTCGTGCGGCCGCTTCGGGGTTTCCTTCATAATTTTGGTCAAACTGATTGACGCGCCCCACAATAATGGTATTGGGAGACGCTTTTCTCACCTCGGAGGTAAATCCAAGATCATCCACAACCTTGAGAGTCGACGGCTGCGCAAAGCGCACAAAATCCATAATCCCTTTGTCGTTGTTGCGAATGACGTGAATACTCAGCTTGCTACCGGTAATAACAGGGAACTGCGAATTGATTGGATTGGGAGCGGGTGCGATGGGTGCTGAGCCAGTTGGTGTCGGGAGCGGCGTTGGGGTGCGGGTCGCAATTCGGGTCCGTGTCGGTGGGCCAGCAGCAATATAGGGGGTGCTTGTGGGCAGGATGGGGGTGATAGAAGGGGTTACGGAAGGGCCAAGCGGTGAATTATCACCAAAATTTAATGCGGGGTCGATAGTGACGTCTGGCGGGGGCGTAAATGTACCGGGGATGTTGATGGAAACGGCCGTTTCGGCCACAGCATCTTCCACCACAGCAACTTCCTCAGGTCTCGACAAAACCGGCACTCTGGTCGGCAAAGCACTCTCAGATTGACAGCCTATTAGTACAAATAGAAAAATAATAAATGGCACATAACGATACGATAAGTTCATACCCATGATCATACCAATGACGTCCTTTTTTGGGAAATATATAATTGACAGAAAATTATCTAAGAAAGCGCCTTTAGAAATCCTATCACTTACCAAAGTCACCTTTTTAAGATGATGCCCTTTGCTCTAAAAAATCACAGTTGTTAAAATAACAGTTGTGATATTTTTTACGGTTTTTAAATTTCTAGTCGTTATAGGCTTTTTGATTTACTTTATCCGCCGCCCATCGATGGTGGCTGGCATTGGGTTAATCACCATTACCTCTGCGATATTGCTTGATACGATTTTAGGCGCCTTCGATCGTGACTTGATTATTAGCCAACTCGGCTTTTTCTTCTATATCATTTCGGGATTATTGATTGCCGGAGCTGCCATTTGGGTTGCAGGCGTCACACGGCCGTTTTGGGGCGGACAGGTTCTTATCCAAAACGCGCTAACCGAAACAAAAACGGCGCCCATCGTTACCCGACCACCAGTTGAGCTAGTTGATGAGCTAAACGACACGCCAATTGATCGACAGATGCTTTACGACGAAATGCGCACGCGGCTAGGCTTTGATGATTTGCTCGACCTGATGTACGACCTTGAGCTATATGAGAATGATCACATGACGTTTCCCCAAAACGTCAAAGATCTAATCGTCAGCATTATGGATTATTGTCAAGAACGGGGCATGAACCATCAGCTCGCCCTTTCAGTTGAGCGGATTATTACGCCCCCACCGCCTGACCATATGCCCCGCTTAGGCAAAATCACCATCGAATCCCCCCCAACCATTGTGCGGCACTTCTTGCTGGCTAATTATTCATTTGCAGACCTACAGCGCATCGCCAATGTGCTTGATGTCGACTGGGAACAGCTCGATCGCACCAATAAAAAAGCGTTCGTTCGCAATCTACTGCGTCACCTTGAACGTCGCAACGGCATTCCCCGCCTGATCCAAACCATGCACGACATTGTTAATCCCACTATTTTAGCAGAACAACAGCAATCCTAAGAGGGCTGGGTTTTCCAGCCCTCGCGGTGGCAAATGGCAAGCCCCTTTGGGTGGGAGACCCTCAACCAGTTTACGTTTCTTTTTTGTTTGTAATTAGGTGCAAACGATAATGTTTTAACGGTTCACCATTGCCCTAATTCATCGATAGCTCTTCCGTACTGTACCCTTTCTCCCATTTACCCAACCCCCTCAAAACTTCTATTATATTAATCGTTAAGCGACAACTCGTTTTCCTCCTCCTTCCTTAGCTAGCTCCGGGTAGTCCCACCCGGAGCAGTTTTTTTTCTACCCCTTTTGTGAACTCCAATCCATTCAACACCTCATGCGCCTGCTATACTTAATGAATGAAAAAGCCCTTTTTCCTAATCTTTCTGATTTTTCTTATTTCCTGTGCTGAGCTACTGCAACCTCAAGAAGAAACGGCCGTTCTTATTCACGCTGTTTTGTATGATGGCTTTGAGCTAGCCAACGCCGACGAAATTGTGGTGCTCGTCAATATTTCAGCTGACCCAGTTGACCTTTCCGGCTGGCAAATTACGGACAATGAGACGGGAACGGCCGTTTTACCCCCCGAAACCCTGCTCCAGCCCGATGAGCAAATTTGGTTGGCCAAAAACGGGACGGCCGTTAGCAACCGCTTTCACCATGTCGTTGACTTCGAACTCAAAGACACGCACGTACTCGTCAATAATTTATCTGGCGTTTGGCCGACGTTATCAGATGAGGGAGACACGCTTGTCTTGCTCAATGAGCGAGACCGGGTGATGGATGTGGTTGTTTATAAAGATGGGGTAGCCCCGAGAGCCCCGAGAGGCTGGGAGGGAACGGCCGTTCAACCTAGCTTTGAAGAGGAAGAAGGCGTTTTCCTTGTGCGCACAAGCCATGAAGACAGCAACAGCGCTCAAGATTGGGTTCAAGAGGTTCTTATTGAAAGCAACGGTGTTCAGGTTGGCTCTCCTAATTTTGCCGAAAAGCCATTGACTAAATAGAAACGTCAATCAATGTTTTTAACTCGATGAAGAATGTGGTAAATCACAATACTGAGGGCAACGTGCACATTGAGCGACAGCCCTTTACCATACATAGGTAGAAATACCGCTCCATCGCAAGCGGCGAGGGTCGCTTTGGTCACCCCGTGATCTTCATGCCCCACCACAAGACACGTTTTTTCAGGATAGCTGTATTGATGGTAGGGAACGGCCGTATCGGCCAGCTCTACCGCAACCATATGGTACCCATTGGCTTTTAAAGTCTGAGCGGCCGTAATTGGGTCCTGTTCATATCGCCAAGGCACCCGCGCCGTTTTAAACCGCCCCACTTTATCAATGGTGGGATGAGGTGGCCGAGGCGTAATCCCAGATAATACCAGCTCATTCAAGTTAGCCGCATCCGCCACGCGAAAAATTGAGCCAACATTAGCAGGATATTCAATGCTTTGCAGCAGAGCAGCCAGCTCAAATTTAGGTTTATTTGCCCGACGATACTTTTTTAAAAACCGTTTTAAATCCGTGCCAATAAGTGGTTTCATAAGCCGAAATTTATCACGAAGCCCCGCATCTCACAACGCTAGTTTCGACTAACAAATGGATAATAAGTGCGATAATCAATAAGGGTGTCAGAAACGGCCGTCATTACCTCGCTCAAACCACTGCTTGTCACCTCAACCTGATTCGACAATAAGTCACCTACGGCTCCCGTCACAATGACATCATAGGTAAAGGTTTTCGTATGGGAGCCAGGGACGATAGCGGGATCAAGCCGATACGTTGTGCTACCGCCAGGCGGTGAGCCAAATGATGCGACGCTGCCACATAAAACGGGATCACAATTAGCAAAAGCAACGGCCGTTCCGACGCTGCCATCACGATTTTCCACCCCAATGGCAAAGCCATCAGCCATCAAACTGCTTGGCGAAATGATGTAATCGTACAAAAAGTAAATGCGTCCCGCTGGTTCTGATTGCCCATCAAGCACCACGGCTATTCCATGTGCACTGATCGAGAAGAAATCATTAAACTGCGCCGCATCTTGCCAGTTAGCGTAAAAAACAATGTCATTGGGGTTTTCTAACAAACCAGTTAGATAGCCAGCATAGAACTGACCCTTACCGTTGCTCATGTCTAAATCCCGCCACAGACCAGCAATCATTTGATTCGGTTCTGCCGGATTGGGAAACGCTTGCGGACAGGCGGTACAGGCTAACCCAGTTAGCCCATTTGGTCCTATCAAGGTGCCATTCGAAGTGATATATAGCTCTGTCAACGTTTCACCAAAAAATGGAAAACTGTGCCCCTCGTCCGTTAAATCATAAAGGACTGAAACTTCATCACAGTTGGCAAACATGAGGCATAAATCTTCAGCCGGATCATCAAGCTGGCCTAAATTTTGATAGTCTAAATTGGTCACCCATTCTCCTTGATAGCCGAGCTCACCAGGGCCAACCTGTCCAGTCCACGTTAAGCGATGATTGACACCGTCATATGTTAAGCCATCGGTGGCAGAGCCAGCGACATAACTCACGTTGGCAGGAAGCGTATCGGTCAACGTCATTGTATTGCTGATGGTATCCAAGTTATCAAGCGTAATTTCGTAGGTTAGGCGGTCGCCCGGTTCAGCAAACACAACGGCCGTTTTATGCAACGCTTCAGGATGGGATTGAGCCTCTTTTTTCACCGCAATTGGGAGATGAAGCGTCTCTTCACCTGGACTTGTTAAGATAAGCGAGCCAAATCCCCAGCCCCCGGGACCAAAAAATTCAGTCACATCAGCCGTAATTGATAAGGTTTGGGTCATACCGGCTGAAATGGTAAATAGGTTTGGGACCACATCGAGGATGATGCCATCGTCAGATACGGCCGTTGCTGTCCAAGTCGCATCACTATTTATCGCGCTTTTGAAGGTGCGCTCCCAGCTACAGGTTTCTAAACAGTATCCATGCGCCATTGAGGGAATGTTCAAATTGGCAAAATCCTGGAGGTGCAGCGGGTTAATTGTCTGGTAGTTGGAAATCGTTTCACTCACCAAGAGTCCAGCCTGGCTCGCTTTTGCCACATCAATGCGGCCTGTACCCGTGTCAAAGGGAGTGGCTGCCGTTACACCAGTATGGTTCGCAACGGCCGTTTCACTCGTCATCATCAACGCAGACCGAATCTCGTCAGGTGACCAAGTCGGATGAAGTGCTTTTAAAAGTGCCGCCGCACCTGCCGCATGGGGAGCCGCCATCGAGGTGCCGTCCAAGAATGCAAAATCATCTGCACCATCATAATACGCTGCTAATATAGAGACGCCGGGAGCCACCAAATCTGGCTTAATTACATCAAAGGGTAAAGTTGGACCGCGGGAACTAAAGCCAGCCATTTGGTCTCCTCCACCTGAGATTAGCTCGCTACCACTAATCATAAGTTGATGATCAGACCCGCTGCTCAACCAATTCACGAGCTGTTGCCCATCTGCAAAGGTTAAGTGGACGGCTGGCAAGAAGTGATCATCGTTTGAAATGCTGTTTCCTTGCGCAATCGTATTGATCAAAATCAAACCACCTGCACCACCAATGACCACATTCTCACCCTTGGTAACGCGTGAGATTTCACCTCGTTCACACACCACAATTTCCCCTTGCCAAGTGCCCGGCAAAAATGGAGCTAAACATTGACCATCTCCAAAATCCTCTGCATGAACAACTGGTGCTGGGCCATAAGAAGTAGAAAGACCGGCCCCTATTAGCGATTCAATCGTCGAAACACCACCGCTAAACTGAATCAATTGATTTTGAAATGTCCGATCGTGAGTGCCTGCGCCCACGGCCATAACCCACGGACTAATATGATTGACCGTACTGGCAGTTGGACCGCTATTTCCCGTAGCGGCAGACACCACGATTCCCGCTTGATTTGCGGAGAGGAACGCCTCTGAAATTGGATCATTATACGGATTCGTGCCCCCCGAGATTGAATAATTGATGACATCAACCCCATCTAGGATGGCCTGTTCAACCGCAGCCAAAAGAGCTAGCGAAAAACAGCCATCAACGCAGACGTCATAAGAAATGATATTGGCATGGGGCGCTACGCCAGAAATCTGTCTTTCGTACGAATATCCAGTTTCTGTCACCATATTGGCGATGACCACATTGCCACCGGCAGTCGAAGCGGTATGGGAGCCGTGACCATCATTGTCTCCAACGCCATCAAACTCACCAAACTGGTCAACAAAGTCCCAGGCGCCAATGAGCTTATCATTGCAAATATTGAGGGAGGTTACGCAAGCCCCTACGTAGACACCTTGCCCCCAGGGGTTTGTGTGATCATAGCCATCATCCCCAACGTCGGCAAACGATGGATGCTTATAGTTAATGCCGGTATCCAAAACACCAATAATAATCCCCTCACCTTGAGTAGCAACACTATTTGGCGTTCCGCTACCGTCCCAAACAGCTGGTGCCCCAATCCATTCTGGCCCTCTGTCGGTTGTTAGCTCATATATCTCTTCTGGAAAAATTTGGACGACGCTGGGATGATTGTGGAATATGGCTAAATCTTCTGGCGAAATCTCTAAACCAAGTCCGTTAAAGCTCATCGTATATTGAAAATGGGTAACAAGTGGCTGGGTGGTTGTTTGAGAAACGGCCGTTAAAAACGTCGCCTGCTCATCTAACAGCTGCTGTTGATAGGACAAGCCGCCAACCGATTGGGGCAATATCCCTTTTTGAGCAGCAAAACGGACATTAGGGTCTCCCCTAAGTTGAACAATGTAACGATCTGTTTCTGAAACAAGATGGTGGGTGTTCAAAACGGCCGTTTGGCTTCTAATTGTTGTGCCCACACCCTTATTCAGGGCGTCTGCTCGTAAACCAACCAAAATAAAAAATACAAGACAAAAAAACCAACTAAATCTTATTAATTTTTGCATCATTACATTCGTCCACACTACGACTTTAAAATAAAGTTTGTCAATTCTGACCGCGCGATGCTAGCTCAGCAATACACCGACCTGCGCCGATTTTTAAAAACTGGAATAACCAATCAATAATCGTTTAAATCCTAACAAAACAGTTTACCTGTAAGCAGTTTATTAAGTTTCCCATCATATACTTTCTTAGTCCTATAGTACAAAATCGCTACCCAGCGATTCCGAAATGACCAACATAAATTTATAGATAGCATACAATCAAGAATGGTGTACCGTCGCTATGCAAAACAAACCAAACACCGCCTACAAATGTAAAAATGCTTTGATAGACACATGTCGTCTGTTTCGGTACAATGGGTTGTCTCACACGTATAGGAAACTCAAAGAAGTACTGGTAATCGAAAATATTTATCAAGCGCACTTTTTAGAAGAGAATTGCGTTTCGATCAATGGTGTGTCAGCACATTTTAAAAAATCCCATCATTTTTCACACCCGATCGCCAATGCGTTGCTGTCTATTGACGCAAAGCGTTGATTTGTTTGACGAAGATCATCATAGCACCTAGCTGAATATTTTTAATATCAATCATCATTCAGCTAAACCATCGTAACGGAACGTCTTTACCCAGAGGGGAACAAATGGTTAGAGTTTATCAGCACAAACGTTTAGCTAGTTTCTTATTTTTTTCAGCACTCATTTTGCTCATTATTTTGGCTTCCAGTTCGCGAAGCCGCGCCCAAGACATTTCCATCAACGCAAATAGCCTAGAGCCACAGTCAACTCACACAGCCGATAGCTCAAAGCCGCTAGAAGCTGGACGACCTCAATTATCTTTACCCAATTCATTTGAAGAAGTTACCCCATTGCAGCCTGTGAGCATCATTATCACATACGATGGTTCTTTACAGATGGATCAACTGCTCTTAACATCTCAGGGGCAGGTCACCCATCAATACAGCACGTTCAATGGGGCAGCTCTTGTCGTAACCGGCAACAAGATTGATGCCGTGGCCAATATGCCGGGTATTACGGCCGTTTACCTCGATCAGCTCAATCAGCCAACCACAGACAACAGCATTGACTTCATCGGTGCACCAACCGCCTGGAATAGTCTAGGCGGTCCTTCAAATGCTGGTGAAGGTACTCTCTTTGCCTCATTAGATTCCGGCGTGTGGCCTGAACATCCTTCATTCTCTGACCCAGATGGCTTTGGGAATGGTTATGCCGCACCCGCCGGTGGTCCTTATCCCTGTGAGTTTGGGAACAGCGGCTGGAATGCAGATGACGTTGCCTTTAGCTGTAACAATAAACTTATTGGCGCTTATCAATTTTTAGAAACATACAAAATGCTCGTTGGCTTAACTCCTGAAGAGTTCGATTCTGCTCGGGATGATGATGGCCACGGCACCCATACTACTACAACAGCCGCTGGTAATGGGGGCGTTTCGGCCTCAATTGCTGGTAGTGATTTAGGCCATGTTTCTGGTGTCGCCCCACGTGCTCAGGTGATCGCCTACAAAGTTTGTGGTGCTCAAGGCTGCTTCAGCAGTGATGCTCTGGCCGCCATCGAACAAGCTATTGCCGATGATGTTGATGTAATTAACTACTCCATCAGCGGCGGGGTAAATCCTTATACCGATATTGTCTCACTTGGCTTTTTGCGCGCTTACGACAGCGGCATTTTTGTAGCTAAGTCTGCTGGCAACTCGGGTCCAGATGCCGATACGGTCGCTGGACGCAGTCCATGGGTCACTACCGTTGGGGCTAGCACGCAAGACCGCACATTTTCTGGCACTTTAGCACTAACCTCGGGCGATAATGAACTTACCCTGACGGGTTCCTCGCTCACTGGTCCACACACAGGCGAAGTCGTCCTCGCGGCCGATTTCGATGGTATTCCAGCAGATGACCCTAATGATGGGCAATGTTTGAGTCCTTTCCCAGCAGATACATGGACACAAGGAGAAATCGTAGTCTGTAAGCGGGGCCAAATCGCACGCGTCACCAAGGGGTACAATGCACTCCAAGGGGGTGCGGGTGGCTATGTACTTTACAATCCTACTCCGAATTCTTTGGTAGCAGATAATCACTTTTTACCAACTGTTCACCTTCAAGATGATGCTGGGGCGGCCCTGCTAGAGTTCTTGGCAAATAATACGGCCGTTATGGGCAGCATTGAAGGGGGCATCAAAGAAAGCAGTCAAGCCAATGTGATGGCTGCATTTAGTTCTCGCGGTGGAACAGGTCAAACCCTTGGCGTAAGCAAACCTGATATTACAGCACCGGGTGTCCAAATTTTAGCGGGACATACGGCTGCCCCTTCAAGCGTCGCTGGCGGTGCTCCTGGACAGCTCTTCCAAGTCATTCAAGGCACCTCAATGTCCGCACCACATGTTGCCGGCTCAGCCCTGCTACTTGCTCAAATGAACCCTGATTGGGGTCCCGGTCAAATCAAATCAGCCCTCATGACCACAGCCTATTCAGAAGACCTAGTCAAAGAGGATGGCGTCACGCCAGTGGATAATTTTGATGCAGGCTCTGGACATATTGATTTAACTCAGGCTGGTAATCCCGGTATCTCAATTTCTGACAGCGGTTCAGATTACCTCGCGCTTGAGGATGAGCTGTGGAATAGTAACTATCCAAGCCTATATATCCCCTCAATGCCCGGCCGAATGACAATCGAACGAACTATTCGCAGTGAGTTAGACTACAGCGCCTTTTGGGAAATGCACGTCGAGGCCCCGAGCGACCTACGCGTCATTGCTCGCGGTCAAATTGGACTCCGCCCCGGAAGTGAAAAAACCGTCAGCATCACCATCGATGCCCGTCAGGTTCCTCTTGGTGAGGTTCGTCACGCAACGCTCTATTTTAAAGAAGTAGATGGGCCTCACGTAGCCCGTTTCCCAATTACGATTGTTCGCGAAATGCCTGAGGTCGAAATTTTCAACCGCTGTAATCCAGCCGTTTTTGTTCGTACTAACTCCACCGAATGTTCTATTACCATTACCAATATGAGCTTTGATGACGCCCAAGTGGACTTACTTAATGACATGCCCCGTCGTTTGCGCTTAGTAGAAAATAGCGTTGTAGGCGCAGAAACTGAAGGCTTAAAGAGTCTTTCTTACAATGGTTTACTGGAAGGGTCTAATCCACCGATGATCATGGTCGAAGATGGTACAGGCACGACGGCCGGATATATCTCCTTAGCCCTTTTTGGTATCGCGCCCGTTTCAGGCGTAACTGACGAATCTATTGTTAATTTCTCAGTTCCTGAGTATGAATACGGTGGCGAGATGCATGACTCCATTGGCATGGTATCGAATGGATATCTCATTGTTGGTGGCGGCACCAGTGCAGACGTTGATTTCGTTAATCAAATCTTCCCTGATCCGACCATTCCGAACAATGTGCTCGCCCCATTCTGGACTGACCTTAACCCATCCGCTGGGGGCAATCTTTATGCCGCTATTCTTGGTGACTCAAACAGTGATAATGCTTGGGTTGTTCTTGAGTGGGCAGAGGTGCCTAACTTCAGCGATGGTGAGTTGAATTCTTTCCAAGTCTGGATTGGGATCAATGGCGAAGAGGATATTGCTTTTGTGTATGGAGATGTCTCTGATGGCGATGGCGGTCTGCTAACGGTTGGTGCTGAAAATGAGTTTGGAAATTCGGGCGCAAACTGGTATGCGGATGGTGTGGGAACGGCCGTAACCTCAACCACAGAACTGCGCATCACATCAATTCCCGGTGCACCCGGTGCATCTCACCAAATTACGTTTGAGGTGACAGGCTGGACCCCCGGCCCGTGGAACAACTGCGTTGAACTGACCAGCGACCTCTTCGATGGCACCAACATTATTTGCTTCTCAGGTGAAATTACACCATAGAGCTTAGAGTAAAAAGTTAGAGGGAGGATTTGCACGACAGTTAATGTTTGCAAATGCCTCCTTTTTTTGTCTTGATCGCAGCTCTATGATCTAGAAAAACACTCGAGGGCAAGTGGTGCAGCAAGTCTAATATTTGAAAACAACTCTCCACACTCTATTCTCTTTTCTCTATTTTTACACTTACAAAATAACCGGGTCCTGATCCACTCGGCAGTGAGCCGCTTGAATAATGCTCCGAATCTGATCAACCGCTCGTTCCTGCTCACCTTGGGCATTCACCACGCAAAAATCGAACTCAACTAATCGTTTCATCTCTTGACGCGCAGTGGCTATGCGCAAGTTTAACCCTTCAGAGGTTTCAGACTTTCTTTCCACAAGTCGGGTTACTAAATCTTCTTCAGTTGAGGGGGTTAAAAAGATTAATATGGCGTTAGGCACCAGCTTTTTGACAGTGGCGGCTCCTTGCACATCAACGCGCATGATGACATCTTTCTGGCTGTTTAAAGCATCCCGAATTTGCTGTTTTGGTATTCCCTTATAGTCGTTATATACAAAAGCGTGCTCAAGCAATTCATCCGATTCAATCATTTCAGCAAACTCATCAGTTGTGACAAAAAAGTAATCCTTCCCATGCACCTCACCCTCTCGCGGCTCGCGCGTTGTGGCAGTGACTACAAAATAATATTGGTCTGGATTCATTGAGATTAACATATGTGCTAATGTATCTTTCCCAACGCCTGAAGGTCCTGAAATAACAATTAACAGTGGATGATTTTTCCGTACGTATAACGCTTCTTGACTCACTATGGTCTCCAAATCATTTATCATATTGGTAATTTCTACTTTACTGATTTCCCGAATCTTATAAAATTCAATTAGAGGATTCACCGAATGCCAAATTACAACTATCAATGCTTAGACTGCCAAAAAAGCGTTCGACTATTTTTTAGTTACGCTGACTATGGCAAACTCCCCGCCATCTGCCCACACTGCCAAAGTGATAAGCTAAAACGCCAAATTGGCCGGATTCGCATTGGTCGGTCTGAAGAAAGCCGTATTGATGCTTTCGTCGATGAGAACGCATTATCCAAGTTAGATGGTGACGATCCCCAAGCACTAGGTCAATTTATGAAAAAAATGAGTCGTGATTTGGGGGAGGATATTGGGGATGATTTTAACGAAGTTGTTGATCGGCTTGAAAAAGGGGAAACCCCTGAAAAAATTGAAAAGGTTATGCCAGAGTTGCGGGATAATACCTCAACTACGGAATGATGTAAATAATTGGGGATTTTGGGGTAAGGTGAAGCTAGATTCTACTGAACCTATTTACAACAATCCAAGATTTGATTTTAAAACAACCGCTACTTCTTGTTGAATGGCTTCAATTGGACGATTCGCTTCGATAACCACCCATCGCTTTGGCTCATTTGCTGCAAGTCGATGATAGCCTTGGCGCACTTTTTCATGAAACTGAATGCTTTCTAAATCCAAGCGATTCATTTCTTCACCCCCAACCGTTCGGCGCTCAATTCCAGCTTGAACATCGATATCAAAAAGTAGCGTCAAGTCGGGTTTAAGCCCCTGTGTGGCGTACCCTGTAATATCATTGAGCATGGTTAGGTCTAAACCACGGCCGTATCCTTGATAAGCCAAGGTGCTATCTGCGTATCGATCGCACAACACCACTTTGCCCGTCTGCAGAGACGGCCGTATTAGTTCAGCGACCAGTTGCGCCCGCGACGCCGAATAAAGCAGCAGCTCGGCAACCGGCGACATCTTTGTATTTTTGACGTGATGTACAGTTGCACGAATTTGATCGCCGATAGGTGTCCCCCCCGGCTCACGAGTTCGAATTACTGGCACACCAAGTTCAGTTAAAAATTGGTGTGCCAGCTTAATTTGAGTTGATTTACCGCTTCCCTCAGGCCCTTCAAAGGTAACAAACATGGCGTGCCCTACTGCGGTGGTGAATTGCGAACGGTATTAAAGATGCGCACATAGCGAGAGGGCTCTTTGCCATAGCTGTGTGAAACAAGATCCGATTCCCGAGCCAGCTTGTGCTGATACCGCCGCATCGCTGAACCAACCGGTCTGAGATCAACGCTTTGATGACCAGACTGAATCAGCCGGATACCTTCCTCAGCGTCTGCAATAGCGGCCTTAAATGGATCTGCGGGGATCTCCTGCCCTAAATTGGCAACTTGAGACAAGAAATTTTCCATTTGGTTCGACGTATTGGCGCGCAACACAAAGACGGGCACGCCGTATCGTTCAGCATCCCGAATCATTTGGCGTCGTTTGCGATAGTAGCTTTTTAGCGTCACAAACACATCTGCTTCATCAAGCTGCTTAACAACATTGATGTAGATGTTAAGCCGCTTAGCCGCCTGAATAAGCCGATTACGGGCCACGCCAAAGGCAAGGACATTAATTATTTTTTTATCAGGGTCGCCTGAAACATTTTGGGCAGACAGTGACATCGAAACGGGTTTCGCGTGTGACCCATTTACGCCATTTCTACCGGTAGGCCCATTGGCTCTACCATTGCCAGTTCCGTTAGAACGGCCGTTTCCATCACGACCAGTAGCTGTGCGGGCAGGCTGATCGCGGCGGCCGGTAACGGCCGTTGAAGACAAGACTGTATCCTGCTCTTCGATGTGTACATTCCCTTCGTCATCACGATACCGGAACTGCAGATGGAGAGGGAACCCTCGCAGCATCTGATCAACGGACGAAGTGACATCGGGGTGAATAAGCAGCTTTTCGCGATCCTGAATCTCAATCAGCACATCAAAAGTAGGCGGAGAACGTCGTTCCAGCACCGTCTTTTGTGTACCCCGACGACGTGCTTCGTCATCCGAAAGCGTGACGCTCTCAATGCCCCCAATCAAATCTGAAAGCGTTGGATTGAGCATCAAGTTTTCCAGCGAATTACCGTGAGCTGTTCCAATTAACTGCACGCCACGCTCATTGATCGTTCGTGCGGCGGCAGCTTCTTGCTCACGTCCAATTTCATCAATAACAATGACTTGGGGGTTATGATTTTCAACCGCCTCAATCATCGTTTCGTGCTGATGCGAAGGCCGGGGTACCTGCATGCGGCGGGCGCGCCCCACCGCTGGATGCGGAATATCTCCATCTCCCCCAATTTCATTGGAGGTATCAACGATAACGACCCGTTTTTTATCTGCCAAAATTCGGGCCATTTCACGGAGCATCGTTGTTTTGCCCACGCCCGGACGCCCTAAAAGTAAAATGCTATAGCCATGTTCAACAATATCTTCAATAATGTCGACCGTACCAAATACGGCCCGTCCAACCCGACAGGTTAGGCCAATCACATTCCCTTTCCGGTTTCGTATACCTGAAATACGGTGCAAAGTGCGCGCAATGCCAGCCCGATTATCGTCATCTAAATCACCCATGCCATTGACCACCTGATCAATCTCTTCTTGGGTCACTTCGCTTTCTCGTATTACGATCTCGCCATCCACATACCGTGCCGACACGGTTCTGCCAAGGTCCATGACAACCTCAAGCAGTTCATGCTCTCGACCTTCTTGAGCAATTGCTTGGCGCACACTGTCTGGTAGGATAGCAAGGAGTAGCTGTAAATCTTCTTGTGCTTGTATTTTTTGTTGTTCGATTAAAGTCATAAATGAAAAAACACGGCCGTATCTTCCCTTAACGACCTGTTTACCTCACTAAATTGTTTTGTATCTGTAGCTCCCACTGTCAGATTACATTTCAAGCGCGCTTATGTCGCTTAGCGCGCGATCGGTTCCTGCCCTTGTATCTTTGAACTATCGGAGCAGATGGGGAAACTTGTCGCTTCCCATCCAGCGATTTCGCCAAATCAGGCAGGGATTTCTGCACATGATGGACCGTGTGTTTCACCATTACCGCTTGACTTCCCCAAAGTGAAAAACCATTGCGCATCAATGCGTTTTGAATCCAGCTTTGGTACCGCCTTACACAGCAATAAACGGGATGATCCCGTCGCGGCGGAGCAACACCGAGGGCCGCTTGAACGATCTCATCGATCCGAGCCTCTGCATTTGGATGAATAAAGAATTGCATCCAGGTGGCAGCAGGCCCATCATGAATATGTACAAATGCTGTTAGCTCGTTTTCTTCTCGTAAAATCCAGCCTTGACCGCTATACAAGGGGGGAATCGGCTCAACTAGCTGCACCAATCGAGGTACAGTATTTGAGTATAGGAGCTGAATTTCCCAATCATCGGCTGATTCTCTCGCACATAGTATTGTGTCCTGCTTAGGGCCACCGTCAGAATTGAGAACCCAAATGTCCTGACGAGTGTAAATCGCAAAACCAGCTCGGCGTAGAATCGGAAGCTCTGGGCTAATTTCGTTGACTTCTGCCACTAAGCTATGGAGGCCGTTGCGACCTGTTGTGGTCACCGCTTGATCAAGCAGTGAAAGCCATGCGGCTTCATATGCCTCATCTAGGGGCTGTGAACCATTACCGTGATGATTACCGTTAATACGGCCGTTAACATGTTTTCCGTTTTCGGGGATTAAAGCTGTTTTACTGTGAGACGAGCTTAAATAAATAATATGTCCATGATGACTATCGTCCTCCAGGGCAAGTTGAACAAAACCGGTCAACTGCTTATTCTCGGCTTTCCACACGTACGTCATAATCTCGCCCCCCATTAGGCCCATAAGGGCACTTCTAACGGGTTGCACGCTCTTGATCAGTGCAGACTTTGTGTGTAAAGGAACACCCTGTTCGCTAAGTCGGTGAACCAATGGCAAATCACGCAAAAGAAAGGGTCTAACCATGTTGATCAAAGTGTAACAGTCGGGTCGTCTCAACGCAAGCGCTATAGGGTAAAAGTTAGCCAAAAACTTATTTGTGAATCATTTCACAATGCCTTACGTTATATCAAAAATAGGCTATAATCCAACAAGAGGATTGGTAGAGAGCGGAATATAAAACGGTAATTAGTAATTAGTAATTCGGTAATTGGTTCACTACTTTTCACTTTTCAACGTTTACTAGTCACTTCTTATTTAATCACCCCCTCACCAAATCCCCGTGAAAACTCACTTGGAACGTGATACGTGACACTCAGCACGTGACACGCAATACCTACCTCAATAGGAGAAGTAGATGACATCACTTTTAATTACCCTGCGCGAGAGTATTCGCTACCGTGGTCGGAGCGGCCACTATAGCTGGATTGCCCATCGCCTATCAGGTTTAGCAATCCTAGGGTTTCTTGTTCTACACGTGTGGGACACGGCAAATGCCAACTATGCCCCCGGACTTTATGCATGGTCTATCGACCTATTCAAGCATCCATTTTTTGCGGTCGGTGAAATTGGTATTATGGCGGCGGTTCTATACCATGCATTCAATGGCATCCGTATCACTATTTTAGACTTCAAACCGGAGTGGTGGAAATATCAGCGATCTAGCGCAATTTTCGTTTTCATTTTGTTCGTTGTTCTGTTTGCACCGATTGGCATCTATATGTTCGATGAGTTTTTGCACCGCTGCACTGAAGCGGGCGCAGCATGTTGGAAAATTCCAAGAGTAAGTGATTACCGTGAAGCGTATCGACTCTACTTAGACACGAGGGGAGGTTAAGTCAAATGGCGACATTATCTGAAAAAACTGTTCGTACCGTTGAGCAACCAAGAAACTTAGAGCGCTATGCCTACCTGTTTATGCGATTTTCAGGCATTGCTTTACTTATTTTGGCCGTTGGGCACATGATGATTCAGCATGTTTTGAACAGCAGTGGTAATTTAACGATCCAATTTGTGGCAGACCAATGGAACTCCTGGGGCTGGCGTACCTATGACATGTTCTTACTCATCTTCGCCGTAGCACACGGTGTCAATGGCCTTCGAAATGTCTTGGAAGACTATATTCACAACGACAAAATTATGGCGCCTATCAAAATCTTCTTGGGCATTTTTATCGTTGTCACCATTCTTTGGGCTGGGGTTGCTATTGCGACTTTTGATTCAGCTCAGGCGCGTGAATTTCACAAGGTATTAAGCGAGGCCGTTCAAGGAAATTAAACTCTATGGCAAATGTAAAAGTACATACCTTTGATGCTGTCATTGTTGGGGCTGGTGGAGCCGGCCTTATGGCTGCGCTCTATGCGAGTCGCGGTGCTAACGTGGCGGTTATTTCAAAACTATATCCTACTCGTTCGCATACGGGGGCAGCACAGGGAGGCATCAGCGCATCTCTGGGCAATATGGAAGAAGATAATTGGCAATGGCATGCCTATGACACCGTTAAAGGGTCCGACTATTTGGCGGATCAAGATGCGGTTGACGTATTATGCCAAGAGGCAATCCCTACCATTATTGAGTTAGAACATATGGGATTGCCATTTGACCGCTTCCCAGACGGCACGATTTCTCAACGTCGCTTTGGTGGACATACCAATAATGAAACGGGCAAACCGGTACGGCGAGCCTGCCACGCTGCTGACCGTACGGGTCACATGATTTTGCAAACGCTCTATCAAAACTGCATCAAAAACGACGTCAACTTTTTCGACGAATTTCACGTTGTTGACTTGATTCGTGTTGATGATTCAGTGCGGGGCGTTGTTGCGGTTGAAATTAGCACGGGCGAATTTCACATTTTTCACAGCAAAGCGGTTCTATTTGCCACTGGCGGGTGGGGGCGCTGTTGGGAGGTTACGTCAAACGCCCACTCTCTAACCGGTGACGGTGCGTCCATTTGCTTACGGAATGGCATTCCACTAGAAGATATGGAGTTCTTCCAGTTCCATCCCACCGGCATCTTCCGTCTTGGCGTTTTGATTACGGAAGGGGTACGTGGTGAAGGTGGCGTTTTGATCAATGACAAGGGTGAGCGCTTCATGGAAAAGTACGCCCCGTCAATCAAAGACCTTGCTAGTCGTGATGTTGTAAGTCGCGCCATCTATGATGAAATGAAGGCTGGACGCGGCATCAATGGGCAACGCTACGTCCATTTAGACGTTAGGCCCGAAACGGTGAACTACTACCTTGAACAGGATGGTGAGGATCGCCGAATCACGCGTGAATATATTGAAGAAAAATTACCGGATATTGCAGACTTCACCCGTACCTACCTCGGTGTTGATCCTGTCGTTGAGCCTATGCCGGTTCAACCAACGGCTCATTACGGAATGGGCGGTATTCCAACGGATGTCGACGGCCGTGTTTTGCTTGACGCAAACAACAAAGTGCTCGACGGCATGTACGCCGCGGGAGAATGTGCCTGCGTGTCCGTTCATGGGGCAAATCGTTTAGGCACCAATTCTCTCGTTGACTTAGTGGTATTTGGCCGCATTTCTGGAAAGAAAATGGCTGAATTTTGTAATGACAGTGAGTTGTTGCCTTTACCTGACAATCCGGCTGAAAAGGTAATGGCCGAATTTGAGCGCATCCGGAACGGCAGCGGTGGTGTCAAGCCTTCCGACTTGCGCAAGAAAATGCAAAGCACCATGATGGACAATGTCGGTGTTTTCCGTACGGATGAAACGATGTCAACGGCCGTTGCTGAACTTCAAGAGCTGCGGTCAGCCTATGGCAGCAATATCCAAATCGAAGATAAAGGGAAGCTGTTCAACACCGATCTGCTTGAAGCATGGGAGCTGGGATGTTTGTTGGAGTTGGCCGAAGTCACTGCTATCTCTGCACTTGCCCGCCCTGAAAGCCGTGGCGGTCACGCCCGCGATGACTATCCCAAACGAAACGACGCAGATTGGCTCAAGCACACACTCTGCTATCTACAAGAAGATGGCACAATGACCCTCGACTACAAACCCGTAACGCTTGGTCGTTACGAGCCTAAGGAGCGAGTTTACTAACAGGGACCCATAACGGGGCACAGGGATCAGCGCTGATCCTCAATTTCCCGATTCCCAAGGAAATATTATGGATGTACAACTACGAATCCGGCGTTTTAATCCGGAAAAAGACACAAAACCGTGGTGGGGAGATTATAATCTCACCGATGTTAACCCCAATGACTCTGTTTTAGACGTTTTACACCGCGTAAAGTGGGAAGAAGATGGCACCCTCGCCCTGCGGCGCTCATGCGCACATGGTGTTTGTGGCTCAGATGCGTTGCGTATCAACGGGGCCAACGCTCTCGCTTGCAAAACATTAGTGGTTAGGCTGGCTCGTGATGGCGCGTCGTCTGTCAATATACAGGTAGAGCCAATCTTAGGCTTACGGGTTCTGAAAGATTTGATTGTCGATATGGAACCATTTATGGCCCATTATCGCTCAGTCATGCCGTTCTTTGTCAACGATGAACCTGTCCCAGAAAACGGCCGCGAACGCCTTCAGTCACAGGCTGATCGGGCCAAGTTCGACGACACCACAAAATGCATTTTATGTGCGGCTTGCACCTCATCTTGCCCTAGCTTCTGGGCCAATGATAAATATGTTGGGCCAGCGGCTATTGTGCAAGCGCATCGCTTTATTTTTGACAGCCGTGACCACGCTGCTAGCGACAGATTAAAAGTTGTTGGCGACCAATTTGGAATATGGCGCTGTCGCACTAATTTTAACTGTACCAACGCTTGCCCTCGTGAAATCGAAGTGACAAAGGCGATTGCTGAG